>NZ_AKZI01000059.1 GCF_000293785.1 Rhodovulum sp. PH10
GCGGACGATGCTGCCGTTCGAGAAGGGGATCCCGTCGCACGACACGCTCGAGGACGTGATGAATGCGCTCGACCCGGCGAGGTTCTCCGATTGCTTCGTCGCCTGGGTGGAGAACCTGCGGGAGGACGAGCCCGACATCGTCGCGCTCGACGGCAAGACCTCGCGCCGGGCCAGGCGCGGCGAGGCACATCCGCTGCACGTGGTGAGCGCCTGGGCGAGCCGGCAACGGCTGGTCCTCGGCTAGCAGGCAGTCAACCAGAAGTCGAACGAGATCGTCGCGATCCCGCTGCTGCTCGAGCGCCTGCAGCTCACCGGCGCCCTCGTCACCATCGACGCGATGGGCTGCCAGACCAAGATCGCCGAGAAGATCCCGCGGGCGAGAGCGAGAGCGTCAACGACCTCTACAAGAGCCTCGGCCGCATCGCGAGCCACACGGTCCCGGTCGCCCGCGAGGTCGACTGGCCGAATGGGACCGGTGCTTCCCGGATCAAGCGGCTGGACGCGCGAACCCGGCCGAGCGGACGCGTCCGCCCTCAGCCGACGCGCTTGGTCATCACCGCGGCGGCGGCGCCGGGGAAACGGGCCGCGACCGCCGGCGGCAGCGCGTCGGGCGGGCACGGGGCATAACCGAGATCGCCGAAGAAGGCGTCCTCGCCCGAGGGGGCGACATAGAGGTCCTTGCAGCCGAGCGCGACGGCCTCGCCCTCGAGTGCCTCCGCCATCGCCCCGCCGAGGCCGCGGTGGCGCACCAGCGGCAGGGTGACGAGGCGCAGCAGCCCGGCGTCGCCGGCCACCTCGATGCCGCCGAAGCCGACCGGCACGTCGTCCTCCTCGAACCGCCAGAACCAGCGGCCCGGGGCGTCGACGTCGACGTCGTCGGAGCGCAGCCCCGAGCGCTGCAGCGCCGACCTCACGGCGTCGCGCTCGAAGCGGGCGAGCGGCAGCCACAGGAGATTTCGGTGGGTGGCGGTCATGGGGCGGCTCCTCGACTTCCCGGCTCGACGTCTTCCCGGCTCGACGCCGCGTCGGACCGTCCGGGACCGGCGACGATGGCGCGACCATCGGCCGGCACGAAGCCCCACGATCGCGTGCGGCGCGTCACCCGGCAAGGGCGTCGTGCGGGAACGCGAGCATCGCGCGAAAACGGTGAGCGGCCGGTTGCGTGCCGGCCGCCCTTTTTCTGTGGTTCTGGCGTGCTCTTTCCTGCGCGCAAAAGGCCGGGGATTTGCCGGCGCGCCGGATCAGCGCGGGGTGGCGGGCACCGGGGTGGCGGCGGCCGGCGCCGGCTGACGGGCCGGCGGGCGCGGCGGCGCGGCACGCGAGGAGCGGGTGGCGGTCCCTTCGGCGCCGCAGCGCACCAGGACCTGGATGCCGTAACGGCCGGCGACCTCGGGATCGACCCATTTGAGCACCAGCACGCGGCCGTCGAACGACACCACCTCACGGTCGTCGGCGTCGCCCGATTGCGGGCTCGGGCCGATGTACGACTTGCCGTCGTGGCTCCCCTTCACGAACATGTCCTGCACCTTCGGGTCGTCGTGGCCGAGCATGGCCACGCCGATCGAGCTGCGGTTGATCACATAGGGGTTGCCGCACTGGCTGCGGGCGGCCGATTCGGTGCGGGCGCGGTCCTCGGGCCGGTGATAGGCGGCGAGCCCCCAGCGTCCGACCAGATTCTCGGGCGGGATGCTCGACGGCGGCGCCGGCTCCGGCGGCGGAGGCGCCTCGGGTTGGCTCGGACCGGAAAAGGACGGGAGGTTGAAGCCACCCCCGCATCCGGCGAGGGCGAGAACGGCCGTCAGCGCGAATGCCGCGCGCACAGGGCCGTCGAACGAACCGGGCATGACGGTCTCCGACTTGAAGGCGCCCACTCTGGGGGGCGGAAGAATCCGGCGCAAGCGCTTCTTTACCGCCCGGATGCGGCGGGGACGAGCCCATATCGCCATGACGCATCGGAGATGGGCGATTCGATGACGTCCGCGGCAACGGGAAATGCCCGGTACCGCGCCGACACCACCGAGGCGAGAAGAACGATTCGGCGATCGGCGGGTTGGCCCACGCACCAGACGGCTCGCACGGAGCCGCAAATCGCACCCAGGGAGACCGACGATGCAACGCATTCTTCTCGCGACGGCCGCCGCGGCGCTCTTGTCGCTGCCGGTTCACGCCCAGCAACCGAGCCAATCCGGCCAATCGCAATCGGGCCAATCCTCGGTCCAGAAATCCGGCCAGACGTCGGGCCAGAGCCAGACGCAGAACCAGAACCAGAACCGGAATCAGCAGTCGCAGGCCGGCCAGGGCCAGAGCGGGTCGCAGAACCAGGCGGCGAACCAGCAGCCGGTCGACGCCACCCAGCTCAGCCGCAGCCAGATCAGCCAGATTCAGAAGGCGCTCAACAAGAAGGGCTTCAGCTCCGGCGACGTGGACGGCCAGTGGGGCCCCGACACCCGCGCCGCGCTGGAGAACTTCAAGCGCCGCCAGGGCTACGCCACCGGCGAGAACCAGCTCGATCCGCGCACCCTGCAGGCGCTCGACCTCGACGCCTCGCAGTTCCGCAGCGATCGCTCGACCACCACCGGCCAAGGGGGCTCGTCGAGCGGCGGCGCGTCGGGCTCGATGAACGATCGCAGCGGCTCCGGCTGGTCCGGGCAGTCCGGGCAGTCGGGCCAGTCCGGCGGCAACCAGTAAGCGACCGGGTCCGCCAGCGACCGACGAGCGACCCGCCAGGGTCGACAACGGGACGTTTTCGTCCGGAAGCCGTGGCGCACCCGCCGCGGCTTCTTTTTTCGTCCTTTTTCGAAACTTTCGGTTCTGGTCGTCTTCGTCCGGCCGTCTTCGTCCGCCCCTTTGCGCCCGGGCGGTTCCGCGCGGCTGCCCGCGAGCGGCAGCCCCGGCCGGCGGCACGACGATCCCGACCGCGTGGCCGCCTTAACCATGCGCCTGCGGCATCCCCGCGCCGACGCCCGCGCAGACCGCCCGGCGTCTTGACACCCCGGACCCGACCGCCTATCTGCGGGCCAGCTTTGGCACTCTCCCCGTCGGAGTGCCAAGCCTTCTCAACCGAGTGAAAAAACTCAACCTGAAGCCACGTTGGTGGCGACGAGGATACACGATCCATGGCGAAGACCAAGTTCCGCCCGCTGCACGACCGGGTCGTCGTGAAGCGTATCGAGGCCGAGGAGAAGACCGCCGGCGGCATCATCATCCCGGACAGCGCCAAGGAGAAGCCGAGCCAGGGCGAGGTGATCGCGGTCGGCCCGGGCGGGCGCGACGAGGCCGGCAAGCTGATCCCGATCGACCTGAAGGTCGGCGACAAGGTGCTGTTCGGCAAGTGGTCGGGCACCGAGGTGAAGCTCGACGGCGAGGATCTCCTGATCATGAAGGAGAGCGACATCATGGGCGTGGTCGGCTGATCCGGCGCTCGCCGGACCGACGACATCCCCCGCGTCCGCCGTTCGCTCGAGGGCTGCGCGCCCCGTGCGCCGCCGCGCGACGACGGACCTGACGAGAAGAATTCGGAGCAAGCAAACATGGCTGCCAAAGACGTCCGCTTTTCCACCGAGGCGCGCGACAAGATGCTGCGCGGCGTGGACATCCTCGCCAATGCGGTGAAGGTGACGCTCGGCCCCAAGGGCCGCAACGTCGTGATCGAGAAGAGCTTCGGCGCCCCGCGCATCACCAAGGACGGCGTCACCGTCGCCAAGGAGATCGAGCTCGAGGACAAGTTCGAGAACATGGGCGCGCAGATGGTGCGCGAGGTCGCGGCCAAGACCAACGACCTGGCCGGTGACGGCACCACCACCGCGACCGTGCTCGCCCAGGCGATCGTCAAGGAAGGCGCCAAGTCGGTCGCCGCCGGCATGAACCCGATGGACCTCAAGCGCGGCATCGACATCGCCGTCGCCGCGGTGGTGAAGGACATCGAGAAGCGCGCCAAGAAGGTCGGCTCGTCGGCCGAGGTCGCGCAGGTCGGCACCATCTCGGCGAACGGCGACACCGCCGTCGGCGAGATGATCGCGGGCGCCATGCAGAAGGTCGGCAACGAGGGTGTGATCACCGTCGAGGAGGCCAAGGCGCTCGACACCGAGCTCGAGGTGGTCGAGGGCATGCAGTTCGACCGCGGCTATCTCTCGCCCTACTTCATCACCAATGCCGAGAAGATGACCGCCGAGCTCGAGGACGCCTACGTCCTCCTGCACGAGAAGAAGCTGTCCGGCCTGCAGGCGATGCTCCCCGTCCTCGAGGCGGTGGTGCAGTCGAGCAAGCCGCTCGTCATCATCGCCGAGGACGTCGAGGGCGAGGCGCTGGCCACCCTGGTGGTCAACAAGCTGCGCGGCGGCCTCAAGGTCGCGGCGGTCAAGGCGCCGGGCTTCGGTGATCGCCGCAAGGCGATGCTCGAGGACATCGCCACCCTGACCGGCGGCCAGGTGATCTCGGAAGACCTCGGCATCAAGCTCGAGAACGTCTCGATCCAGATGCTCGGCCGGGCCAAGAAGATCATCATCGAGAAGGAAAAGACCACGATCGTCGACGGTCAGGGCGACAAGGCGGCCATCGAGGCGCGGGTCGGCCAGATCAAGGCGCAGATCGAGGAGACCTCCTCGGACTACGACCGCGAGAAGCTGCAGGAGCGGCTCGCCAAGCTCGCCGGCGGCGTCGCGGTGATCCGCGTCGGTGGCGCCACCGAGATCGAGGTGAAGGAGAAGAAGGACCGCGTCGAGGACGCCCTCAACGCGACCCGCGCGGCGGTCGAGGAAGGCATCGTCCCGGGCGGCGGCGTCGCCCTGCTGCTCGCCAAGAACTCGGTCGGCAAGATCACCAACGACAATGCCGACGTGCAGGCCGGCATCAACATCGTGCTGAAGGCGCTCGAGGCCCCGATCCGTCAGATCGCCGACAACGCCGGCGTCGAGGGCTCGATCGTGGTCGGCAAGATCCTCGAGAACAAGTCGGAGACCTTCGGCTTCGACGCGCAGACCGAGCAGTATGTCGACCTGGTCGAGAAGGGCATCATCGACCCGGCCAAGGTGGTGCGCACCGCGCTGCAGGACGCCGGCTCGGTCGCCGGCCTCCTGGTGACCACCGAGGCGATGGTCGCCGAGCTGCCGAAGAAGGCGGCGCCGATGCCGCCGATGCCGCCCGGCGGTGGCATGGGTGGGATGGACTTCTGATCCACGCCCGCACGACACGAGACGAGGAGGCCGCCCCACCCGGGCGGCCTCTTTTTTTGTCGGGTGCACCCGTGCTCGACGCCGGCGACCACGACCCGCGCCCGCGCCCGCGCAGGATCACGCGGGTTGCCGCGCTCCCGACGTCGACAAGACAATTACGCGCACTCGTCGACCGCGATGGAGAAGTCGGTCGTCTTGCGGGTGAGGTGCGGCGAGTAGCACGGGTCGTGCTCGAACACCATGCGATGGCGGAGCAGCATCGCATCGGTCTCACGTGCCCACCGATCGATTTCGTCGACGCTATTCTCTCGACCTCGGCTCGCCGATTCGAGATGATAAAGCTCGGCGAACGGCGTGAAGACGTTGCGATAGCCCTTCGCCTGCACCCGCAGGCAGAGGTCGATGTCGTTGTAGGCGACCGGCAGGGCCTCGGCGTCGAACCCGCCGACCTCGTCGAACACCGCCCGGCGCATCAGCAGGCACGCCCCGGTCAGCGCGGAATAGTTCGAGGCGACCCGCAGCCGCCCGAAATAGCCCGAGGCCGTGCGCGGCTGATGCAGGAAGACGTGATTGGAGAAGCGTCCGACCCCCATCACCACGCCGGCATGCTGGACGGTGTCGTCGTCGTAATAGAGCTTGGCGCCGACGCAGCCGACGCCCACCTGGGAGGCGTAGCCCACCATGTCGGCGAGCCAGTCGGGCGAGATCACCTCGGTGTCGTTGTTGAGGAAGCACAGATACTCGCCGGTGGCGAGCGCGGCGCCGCGATTGTTGACCGCCGAGTAGTTGAACGGCCCCGGCACCGGCACGATCCGGATGCGCGGGTCGCTCGCATAGGAGGCGAGCAGCGCCCGGGTCTGCGGATCGGTCGAGTCGTTGTCGAGCAGCAGAAGCTCGTAATCGTCGTAGCGGGTGCGCTCGCGGATCGAGGTGATGCAGTTGCGCAGGAGGTCGGCGCGATTGCGGAACGGAATCACGATCGAGACGCGCGGCGGCGGATCGGGCAGCACGTAGCGCACCCGGTAGCCGGCGCCGGGCACCACCGACACCTCCGCCCGCACACCCGTTCGTGCGAGATGGCCGGCGAGCGCGCGCCGCCCCGCCTCCAGCCGCAGCCCGTCGTCCGGATCCTCGCCCGCCGCGCCACAGCCGATCCGCCAGTGATAGAGCACGAGCGGCAGATGCGCGATCCGGCCCGGATCGTCCAGCCGCTCGAGGATGCGCAGCACGAGGTCGTAGTCGTGCGCCCCGTCGAACGCGGCGTCCCAGCCGCCGGCGCGATGCACGACGTGCGACCGGCACACGGTGAAATGGTTGAAATAGTTGTAGGAGTAGAGCAGGTCGCGGGAGAAGTCGGGCTTGAAGTAGGGCGTGCCGCGCCGCTCCTGGCGATCGATCCGGTCCTCGTCGGTATAGAGGAGCGCGGTCTCCGGCGCCTGCGCGAGGGTGCCGCTCACCACCTCGATCGCGCTACGGGCGAGCCGGTCGGTGGCGCCGAGCCAGCCGGCGAACGGCGCGTCGGCGAGCGCGAACGCCGCAGCCGTCGCTGCCGCCGGGCCGGCGCGGCGGTCGAACGAGACCACCCGCACGTTCGCCATGCTCCGCGCGTCGTCGAGAATCTGCCGCACCTCCGGGTCGGCCGAGGCGTCGTCGCCGATGCAGAGCTGCCAGCCGCCGGTCGTCTGCCGCTTCACCGAGTCGATCGCCGCGGCGAGCAGATGCGGCGGCGGATCACGGACCGGCAGCAGCACGGCGATGGTCGGCCGCGCGGCCGCGATCACCCGCAGGTCGGCGAGCGCCGCGGTGGTGAGGGCGGGCTCGCGAATCTCGATCCAGCGGTCGTAGTCGGCATCGGACGGCGTCGGAAAGCTGCGGAAGAAGGCGAACGGCCGGTGCGGGCGGAGCATCGACACCACCCAGGGCAGCGCGTGCCGCAGCCGGCCCTGGCGCACCGCCTGCCACAGGATCTCGGCCGCCGACAGCGGCCGCAGCGTGGCGGTGAGCGGCGCGGTGCGCGGATCGGCGAACTCGACCCTGATCGAGAGGCGTGCGACCGCCCGGCCGAGATGGACGTAGCCGCGGAACCCCTCGCGCCACACCAGCGTGCGCAGCGAGCCCAGCGCCTTGCCGGCCTGGTCGATCGCGTCGAGCGCCACGCGCTCGATGTTCTCGTGCCCCGCGACGATCTTGATGCGGTACCAGCCGTGGATGCCGGCCTCGTGCAGGTCGAGGGCGATCTCGCGCCGCCGATCGGACGGCGAGACGGTGCCGTCGCTGCCGTCGGCGCCCTCGTTCTCCGACGGCACCGGCGCGCGAGCAGCCTTCACGAGATCGATCCGCCGGCGGATCATGAAACACCCGGTCCCCGCTCGACGTCCTTTCACGGGCAAGCCACGTTCCGGCAGCGCGAGCGCTGCAGCCTGAACGATCAATACCCTACTCGGTTACACCGTGACGCGAGCGACTTCAATCGAATGTGCGGCCCGCGGGTGGGAGCGGCCAGGGAAACGCCGGATCTTCACCGCGGATCTGCACGAGGAGAGTCGGGCGAGCGACATCGTCGCGCCGTCGCCCGGGCGAAACTCTACGAGGTCGCGACCGGCGAGCCCACCGGTGCGGCGCCGCGATCGGGGCGGGCCCCGCCGTCCTGCGCGAGACGTGCGAGATACGCCCCGTAGGCGGTCTTGTCGAAGCGGCCGGCGAGCGCGAGCAGCGCGTCGCGGCCGATGAAGCCTTTCTGGTAGGCGATCTCCTCCGGGCAGCCGACCAGCAAGCCCTGGCGCGCCTGGATCGAGCGCACGAACTCGGACGCCTCGAGCAGCGAATCGTGGGTGCCGGTGTCGAGCCAGGCATAGCCGCGGCCGAGCTTGACGACGTCGAGCGCGCCCATCTCGAGGTAGCGCCGGTTGACGTCGGTGATCTCCAGCTCGCCGCGCGCGGACGGCTTCAGGTCGGCGGCGATGTCGAGCACCCGGTTGTCGTAGAAATACAGGCCGGTGACCGCCCAGGGCGAGCGGAAATCCTTCGGCTTCTCGATCAGCTCGGTCGGCCGGCCGTCGGCATCGAACACCACGACGCCGTACTGGCTCGGCTCGCGCACGAAATAGCCGAACACGGTGGCGCCGGCGTCCGATTCCGCGGCGCGCGCCAGCTCGACGCTGAGCCCGTGGCCATAGAAGATGTTGTCGCCGAGGATCAGGCACACCTTGTCGTCGCCGACGAAGTCGCGGCCGAGCACGAAGGCGTGGGCGAGGCCGATCGGCTTGTCCTGCACGACGTAGTTCAGCCGGATGCCCCACACCGCGCCGTCGCCGAGCAGGCGGCGATAGAAGTCGAGATGCTCGGGCGTCGAGATCAGCAGGATGTCCTTGATGCCGGCCAGCATCAGCACCGACAGCGGATAATAGATCATCGGCTTGTCGTAGACCGGCAGGAGCTGCTTGTTGACCGCGAGGGTCGCCGGATAGAGCCGGGTGCCGCTGCCGCCGGCGAGTATGATGCCCTTCATGCTGCGTCCTCGATGGCCGCGAGACGCGCGAGCGTCGCGGCGAGCGCCGTCTTCCAGCCGGGCTGCGCGACGCCGAAGCGGGCGACGGTGTCGCTGCAGTCGAGCCGCGAATCGGCCGGTCGGCGGGCAGGCGTCGGATACTGGTCGGTCGTGATCGCCGCCACCTCGGGAAGACGCGGAAGCCGCCCGGCGGACTGCGCGAAAATTTCGCGGGCAAAACCGCACCAGGTGGTGTCGCCGGCACTGGCGAAGTGGAACGTGCCCCCCGGCGCATCCGGATCGCGCGCGAGCGTCTCCGCGATCACGAGGCAGGCGCGGGCGAGATCGGCCGCCGCGGTCGGGCAGCCGCGCTGATCGTCGACCACGGTGAGCTTTTCACGCTCGGCGCCGAGGCGGAGCATGGTCTTGAGAAAGTTCTTGCCGAACGGGCTGTAGAGCCACGACGTGCGGACGATCGCGTGGCGCGGATTGTTTTCGCGCACGGCGCGCTCGCCGGCCTCCTTGGAGGCGCCGTAGACGCCGAGCGGGGCGACCGGATCGTCGGAGCGATAAGGCGCGCCCTTGCTGCCGTCGAACACGTAGTCGGTCGAGACGTGCACGAGAGGCGTTCCCGTCCGCGCCGTCGCCTCGGCCAAAACTCTCGGCGCCTCGGCATTGATCGCGAAGGCGAGGTTTTTCTCGCGCTCGGCCTGATCGACCGCGGTGTAGGCGGCGGCGCAGATCACCGCGTCCCACGGCTTTGCGGCGACAGCTGCCGTGATCGAGGCGGCGCTCGTCAGATCGACCGTCTCACGTCCGGGTGCGGCGATCCGCACGCCGTCGCCGGCGGCGAGCAGAATCTCGCGGCCGAGCTGGCCCGTTCCGCCGAGGAGAAGGACATTCATGTCATCGTCCGGCGGTCGTCGCCAGCCCACGGCGGGCCGCGGCGTCGTGGGTCTTCACCAGCGGCTCCCACCAGGCGCGATTGTCGAGATACCAGCGCACCGTGCGGGCGAGCCCGGTCTCGAACGATTCCTGCGCCCGCCAGCCGAGCTCGCGCTCGAGCTTGCTGCAGTCGATCGCGTAGCGGAAATCGTGGCCCGGCCGGTCGGCCACGAACGTGATCAGCTCGCGGTGCGGTTTTTCACGCGGCGCCAGGGCGTCGAGCGTGGTGCAGAGCGTCTCGACCACCTCGATGTTGCGCCGCTCGGCGCCGCCGCCGACATTGTAGGTCTCGCCGACTTTTCCGCGCGCCAGGACGGTCGCCAATGCGCGCGCGTGATCCTCGACATAGAGCCAGTCGCGCACGTTCTTGCCGGCGCCGTAGACCGGCATCGGCTCGCCGTGCAAGCCCTTGATCAGCGTCAGCGGGATCAGCTTCTCGGGAAACTGCCGCGGGCCGTAATTGTTGGAGCAGTTGCTGATCACGATCGGCAGGCCGTAGGTGTGGCCCCAGGCGCTGACCAGATGATCGGACGACGCCTTGGAGGCGGAGTAAGGCGAGCGCGGATCGTAGGGCGTGGTCTCGGTGAACCGCCCCTCCTCGCCGAGCGCGCCGAAAACCTCGTCGGTCGAGACGTGATGGAAGCGGAACGCGTCGGCGCGGTCCTTCGGCAGCTTGCGCCAGTGCGCAACGGCGGCCTGCAGGAGCGTGTAGGTGCCGACCACGTTGGTCGTGATGAAATCGGCCGGGCCGTCGATCGAGCGGTCGACATGGCTCTCGGCGGCGAGATGCATCACCGCGTCCGGATCGAACGCGGCAAAGAGTTCCGCCATGCGCGCGGCGTCGCAGATGTCGGCCTGGGCGAAGCGGTAGCCGGCATGGCCGTCGAGCGCGGCGAGCGAGGCGAGATTGCCGGCATAAGTGAGCTTGTCGACCACCAGCACCGCGGCGCCGAGATCACGCACCAGATGATGCACCACCGCCGAGCCGATGAAGCCCGCCCCGCCGGTCACCAGAATACGAGTGTCGCGCAGCATGGTCTCCTCGGGGCTCAGAGGGCGAGCGGCCGCAGCGGGGCGCCGTCATAGGCGAACGGGCTCGCAAAACCGTCGAGCGCGGGATAGCGGGTGTCCTTGTCGGAGAGGCACGCCTCGCCGGCCGGCACCGGCCAGTCGACCGCGATGGTCGGGTCGTCGAAGCGGATGCCGCCCTCGGTCTCCGGCGCATAGAAGTCGGTCACCTTGTAGGCGACCACCACGTCGTCGGTCAGCGTGCAGAAGCCGTGCGCGAATCCCGCCGGGATCCACAGCTGCCGGCCGTTGTCGGCGGTGAGCTCGGCGGCGACGTACTGCCCAAAAGTCGGGGAGCCGCGGCGGATGTCGACCGCGACGTCGAGGATGGCGCCCTTCGCGGCGGAAACGAGCTTGCCCTGGGCGTGCGGCGGCGCCTGAAAGTGCAGGCCGCGAATCGTGCCGCGCTTGGCCGACCACGACTGATTGTCCTGCACGAAGGCGACGCCGATGCCGTGCTGCTCGGCCAGCCGGCGGGCGTTGTAGGTCTCGGAAAACCAGCCGCGCGCGTCCTGGAACCGGCGCGGCACCACGAGGCACGGCAGCCGGCCCGCGTCCTCCGGCGCACCCGCCGGCCGCGCGGCGGCCAAAACCTCCGTGGTCGCCCCCGATCGCTGTTCCATCGCCGCCTCACCCCCGTTGGAGGTTATGCTTAGCGCCGTCGCTTTCGACGGACAAGCACCCACTCGTGCAACCGCGGCGCGGCAAGACCACTCGAACGTGACGACCCGGCGGAATTTTGCGATAGCGGGCGGATGTACGTCCTCGCCCATCTCACCGATCCGCACATCGGCCCGCTGCCGCGGCCGCGGCTGCGCGAGCTCGTCTCCAAGCGGCTGATCGGCTACCTCAACTGGCGGCGCAACCGCGCGCGCAGCCACCGTGTCGACATCCTCGACGACCTGATCGCCGATCTCGCGACCCAGCCGCACGACCACACCGCGGTGACCGGCGACCTCGTCAATCTCGCGCTGCCCGGCGAGTTCTCCCACACGGCGGAGTGGCTCGAGGCGCTCGGGCCGCCGAACGACGTCACCTTCGTGCCCGGCAATCACGACGCCTATGTCCGCTCGGCAATCGACCGCTGGGACCAGCACTGGGACGAATTCATGTGCGGGGACAAGGAGGCGATCGAATCGCTCGGGCCCCGCTTTCCGTTCGTGCGACGCCGCCCGCCGGTGGCGCTGGTCGGCCTGTCGAGCGCGGTGCCGACCGCCGCCTTCCTCGCCACCGGCCTGCTCGGCCGCGACCAGATCGAGGGCCTCGAGACCCGGCTGAAGGCGCTCGGCGACGACGGCCTCTTCCGCGTCGTGCTGCTGCACCACCCGCCGCACAAGACCGCCGCGAGCCGCCACAAGCGGCTGGTCGACGCCGCGCCCTTTCGCCAGGCGCTGGCCCGCGCCGGCGCCGAGCTGGTGCTGCACGGCCACGACCACGTGCACGCGCTGATGTGGCTCGACGGGCCGAGCGGGCCGATCCCGGCGGTCGGGCTGCCATCGGCCTCCGCCGCGCCGGACGGCAAGAAGCCGCCCGCCGCCTACAATCTCTATGGCATCGAGGGCGAGCCGGGCGCCTGGCGCTGCACCATGACGACGCGCGGCTTCTCCACCGCCACCGCGCCGATCGGCGAGCTCGGCCGCCGCGTGCTGCTACCCGCCGGATAGGCCGAGCGCGACCACGAAGGCGGCGACGAATACCGTGGCGACGCCGAGCAGCATGCCGAGCACGACCAGCCCCACCGCGCCGAGCAGGCGCCGCCGGCGCGCCCGGCCGGAGCCGTCGAGGAAACCCTCGCGGGTCTCGCCGAGCGCCCGCTCGCGCTCGACCAGCCGCCGGGCGACGTAGCGGGTGACCGCCGCGACGATCTCCGACAGCTCGGGCGACTCGGCCGAGACCTTGCGGCCGATCCGGGTGTCGTGGAGAAAGCGATAGGTGCGCTTGTCGCGCGCCATCGCCACATGGGCGACCGCGTCGATCCACAGCCGCGGCGTCGCGCCGGTCGAGATCGCCGGGTCGAACAGGTCGACCTCGTCGGGAATCTCGGCGAACACCGGGGCGAGCGCCTCCAGCAGAATCTCCAGCCGGGCGACGTCGGCGTCGCGCAGATCGACCACCACGCCGGTGCGCTCGGCCGCCTCCAGGCGCGCCTCGCGGAGGGCGGTCCGCAGCCGGGGCGGAGCCGCCTCGTCCGTCCTCGCGGCGGCCGGGCGCTTGCGATGCCACATCGGCAAAAGGTTAACGAAACGCGAACGGGCTGGCAACTCGGGCGCGACCGCCCGGCGCGCAGGGCGGCAGCGGCAGGCGGACGGCCGACCGGCGGCGAAGGCCGGAAACGGGCTCACTCGACGAATTGCCAGGCGGTCCAGCCGGGCGTCGCCGTCTCGGCGGCCGGCTCGAGGGGCGTCTCGGCGGCGGTGACGGCGGGCCCGACGGCGAGGTCGACAGCGACCGCGACCACCGCGTCGGGCTCGTGCCGGTGAGCGGTCGGATGCCAGTGGCGGGCGTGGGCCCGGAAGAACGATTCCTCCGCCGCCCGGTCGTCCTTGCTCCACGCGAAGTGCGACGTCTTGTGAGAGCTCAGCATGGCGCCCTCTCGCGACTGTGGTTGCACGCCTCCCCGTCTCTCCATCGTAGGCGGCGAGCGTCACCGCTCCGTCGCGAAAACCCGCTCGAGTCGAACGATTCCGCGCCCGGCCCGATCGGCTTGCGGCCGCGCTCACCCGCGGGGAAACCGCGCGGGCGGCGCACCAAAAGAGAGAGGCGACGCTTCGGTGAAGCGCCGCCCCTCGGGACTTCGACGAGAGAGACCGGAGGTCGTCCGGCTCACTTCAGAGAGAGAATGGACGTGTCGAACGACAGCTTCGCCACGAAGGTCTCGCCGCACCAGTTGGAGCCGAGACCGAGAGTACCCCTCGACGCATCCGGATCGCCGGTCAGCACGAAGCAGTTCTCTTCCGACAGGTCGGTGTCGATGTAGCGCAGGTCGAGCGTGAACGCCTTCCAGGTGAAGCCGAGGCCGACGTTCCAGGTGGTGTAGCTCGGCAGATCGACCGCCGGCGTATAGACCAGCGGAATGACGTCGGTGGTGCCGAGCTCCTGGCGGCCGATCTCGCCCGACACATAGGCGCCGACGTCGTAAGGCAGCATGCCGGCCGGCGCGGTCAGCTTGGCGGTGGCCGAGAAGTAGGTCCCGTCCGCGCCGGTGTTGAGGAAGCTCGGCGTGTAGAAGACGTTGCCGCCGATCGCGAAGAAGTCGTTGATGGTCCAGGTGACCTTGCCATAGACCTCGTAGAAGTTCTGATCCTTGAGGGCAGGCACCAAGAAGTTGACGAGCGGATCACCGTAGGGCGCATAATAGCTATTGGATCCGTCCGGATAGGCGTAGTACCAGAAGCCGAAGTCGAAGGCGAGCGGGCCGAAGGTCGGCCGGAAGCCGCCATAGACGTCGATCTCGGCCGCGGCGTCGTTGGCGAACTTGATGCTCTCACCGGCGACGCCGGCATAGAGCTGCAGGTTCGGCAGCACGTTGTAGCGCGGCTCGACATAGGCGGCGACCGAGCCGCTGCGGGCCGACTGGCTGATGCCGCGGAAGACGTAATCCGTCATCAACGCGCCGCCGAAAGCGACGTCCCACGGGCTGACGACCGGCGGCGCGACCATCGGCGGCGCCTTGACGGCCAGATCGGCAGCGAACGCGGAGGTGCCGATACCGGCGACACACGCCGCAGCCACGGTGGCCAGAGCGATCTTCTTCATGAGAGCCCCCTATCCTTTGCGAGGCGGGCCGTGAGCTCGCCTCGCCAAATCCCCCAGTGATCTCCCGTCGTGACGACGGTGGCGAAATCGAGGATCATAAACTCATACGGGACATGTGCACGGCAAGGTAAATCCATTTGCAATTGCACAATGCTCGAGCAGACGCCGTCTGATTCCTAGAGACGTTGCAAATTGGTCACATTCGTCACCCGGAAAGCCCACTTTTTCTAAGTGATTTCCCGTATTTCTGCGGCGAAAACGGCGGCGAAGGGGCGGTCGCCGGCTCGACTCTGGCGGCCGTGCGGCACCCGTGAGGCCGGTCGGCGGCGGGCGGACGACGCGAGGAGCCGGCCCCGCACGCGCTGCGCCACGGCGCTCGACACGATGCTCGGCACGGCGCTCGGCGACGCCGGCGAAGGCGGCTCGCACCGCACCCTCGGAGTGTCCGCGCGGGCCGACCTCGCGAGAGCGAGGCGCGAGGCGCGACGGGTCGCCGTGCCGCGCGCGGCCCGGGCGAAGGTTCGGGCGAGATTTCGCGCGGGAGAGGGTGTGGCGCTGGCTTGGCCCGAACGACGGATGCCCGCAGCGAGCGCGGGCATCCGGTGCATCGATCGGTCGATCGTTCGGCGTGCGGACGGGCGGCGGCCCGGCCGGTCGCGTCAGGCGATCAGCTTGTAGGCCGGCAGCGTGAGAAAATCCTCGAACTCCGGCGCCAGCGACAGCCGCTTGAAGAGGTCGATCGCCTCGGGGAAGCGGCCGGCGTCGTAGGCTTCCGCGCCGATCTCCTCCTTCACGCGGTCCATCTCCTCGCCGAGGGCCGTTTCGAAGAATTCCGGCGTCACCGCGATGCCGTTCTCCAGCACCGCGCCGTATTGCAGCCACTGCCAGATTTGCGCACGAGAGATCTCGGCGGTCGCGGCGTCCTCCATCAGATTGTAGATCGGCACCGCGCCGCGGCCGCGCAGCCACGCCTCGATGTACTGCACGCCGACCCG
Source organism: Rhodovulum sp. PH10 (assembly GCF_000293785.1). GTDB lineage: Bacteria > Pseudomonadota > Alphaproteobacteria > Rhizobiales > Xanthobacteraceae > Rhodoplanes. Next base: position 15,423 of record NZ_AKZI01000059.1, read on the forward strand.
GATGTTGAGGCGGAAGCCGTCCTCGGTCTTGGTGCCTTCATGGATGCGCAGAAGATCCTCCTGGCCCACCACCACGTCGTCGCGCTGGCGGTCGACCTGGTTCGGCTGCGGCATCAGCCGGTCGAACACCTCCTTCGCCACGGGGACGAGATCGGGATGCGCGACCCAGGTGCCGTCGTGGCCGTCGTTGACCTCGCGCTCCTTGTCGGCACGCACTTTTGCGAACGCCGCCTCGTTGGCCGCGGGGTCGTTCTTGATCGGGATCTGCGCCGCCATGCCGCCCATCGCGAACGCGCGGCGACGGTGGCAGGTCTTCACCAAAAGCGTCGCATAGGCGCCGAGAAACGCCTTGCCCATCACCACCTGTCCGCGGTCGGGCAACACATAGTCGGCGCGCTTGGCGAGCTTCTTGATGAACGAGAAGATGTAGTCCCACCGCCCGGCATTGAGGCCGGCGGCGTGGTCGCGCAGCTCGTAGAGGATCTCGTCCATCTCGAAGCCGCCCGGCAAAGTCTCGATCAGCACGGTGGCCTTGATGGTGCCGTGCGGAATACCGAGCTTCTCCTGCGCGTGGACGAACACCTCGTTCCACAGGCGCGCCTCGAGATGCGACTCGAGCTTTGGCACGTAGAAGTACGGCCCGGTGCCGCGGGCGAGCAGCGTCTTGGCGTTGTGGAAGACGTACAGCCCGAAATCGAACAGCGCCGCCGAGATCGGCTCGCCGTCGACGGTCAGATGCTCCTCCACGAGATGCCAGCCGCGCGGCCGCACGATCAGCACCGCGGGCGTCTCGCCGAGCGCGTAGCGCTTGCCCGAGGTCTCGTCGGTGAAGTCGATCTTGTCCTCGAAGCGGTCGCGCAGATTGATCTGGCCCTCGATGACGTTCGCCCAGGTCGGCGAGTTGGCGTCCTCGAAGTCGGCCATGAAATGCGTCGCGCCCGAGTTGAGGGCGTTGACGATCATCTTGCGGTCGACCGGGCCGGTGATCTCGACGCGGCGATCCTGAAGATCGGCCGGGATCGGGCCGACCGTCCAGTCGCCGTCGCGGATCTCCTGCGTCTCGGCGAGGAAATCCGGCAGCTCGCCGGCGTCGAAGCGGGCCTGCCGCTCGCGCCGCGCCTCCAGACACTCGCGCCGCCGCTCCTCGAATTTCCGGTGCAGCTCGGCGAGGAAGGCGAGCGCGCCCGGCGACAGGATCTCGGTGTAGCGCGGTCCCATGCGACCCTTGACGGCGACGCCCTGCGGTCCGCCGGCCTTGCGCGCCGCAGCGCGCGGACGCGGTTTCGTCTCGGGACGCAGCGCCGAGGTCGACCGCGGTGCCGGCTTGATCGCCGAGGACCCGGCCTCACCGACCGACGACACCGCCCGGCGCACCGCCCGCTTGACGCGGCCGGCCGCGCGCTCGCGCGACAGCTCCGCGGCGGAAAGCCCCGTGGCGTGCGCCGGCGGCGTCGCCGAGGTTCTGCCCTTCGTCCCGCCGGAGGCTCGCCTCGTGGACGCGCTCGTCTTGGACGCGCTCGTCTTGGACGCGCTCGTCCTGGACGGGGGCGACGCGGAGGCCGGCGGCTTTGATGCGGGCGACTTGGAGGCGGGCGTCTTGGACGCGAGCGTCTTGGAGGCCGGCTTGCGGCCGGGCTTCGACGGCGCCGCCGCGACCGCGGACTTGGACGCGGACTTGGACGCGAACTTGGACCCGGACTTGGACCCGGAGTTGGCCGAGGATTTGGTCGCGGGCGTCGTTGCCGCACGGGCCTTTCCGCGGGCGGCGGTCGTCGGTGCGGCGGCCGACCGGCCGGTCGTCACGGCGGCGCCACGGCGGGCGCCGGTGCGCGCCGGTGCAGCACTGCGGCCGGTGGAGCGGCCGGCCGAGCCCGACGCGGCCGTCCGACCACGCGTCGCCTTGGCGGTCGCGCCCTTCGCGGTCGCGCTCTTGCCGGCCGCCGGCTTGCCGCCGACCGACTTGCCCGTGACAGACTTGCCGGCCGAACGCCCCGTCGCGGGTTTTGCAGCCGTGCGCGCGGTCGCCGGGCGGCCGGCGGTGCGGGCCGGCGCCTTCGCCGCGGCGGCGCGCTTGCCGCCTCGCTTCGCGGCGCCCTCGGCCGGAGCCGCGGCGGACGACGTGCGCGCGGCCTTGCCCGCCTTCACGGGCTTCGCAGCCTTTGCCGCCTTGGCGGACTTCGCCGTCGCGGACTTGGCGTCCTTCGCCTTGGCGCCCGACTTCGCCGCCGACTTCGAAGCTGCCTTGCCCGCCGCCTTGGATTTGGACGGGGTCTTGCCGACGCTCTCGGCCGCACGCTTGCCGGTGCCCGCCTTCGCGACCTTGCCCTTGGCGGGCTTGTCCGTGGACTTGCCCGCCGCCGCGGCGGCGGCGCGCTTGCCCGCGGATTTGCCTGCCGACTTGCCGCCGGCCTTCGGCGCCGCGCTCCGCGACGCCTTCGCCCCTGTGCGCTTCGTCTCGCCGACGTCCGCCGCTGCCGCCGCGGAGCGCGCCGTCTTGCTGCGCTTCGGCTCGGCGACCTTCGACGCGATCTCCGCGTCGGCTTTCTTGTTCTTCTTGCTCGAACGACGACTCGTCTTCGCGGCCATGTGACCTCTTCGCTGGTCTCTCGGTCCTTACGGACTCTGTTGCTCGGTCTCGCTGCTGCCCGCGAGGCTCTGGGCGGGCGGCGGCGGGGGGGTGACGTCCGCCGGAACGGACGGAACGGAAACGGGACGCCGGGCGGCGCGGCGCGGCTTTGCGGCGAGCGCCGGCGGCTCCATCGGCGGCACGGCGGGCGGCACCGGCACCGCGATCGAGGCCGGAGCGGACGGTGCGGCCGCGACGCGCTGGCGCGGCGGGCGGGCGGATTTCGCGACCACGGCGGCGACGGGCGTGGCGGCGGCCGGCGCCGGGCTTTTCTCGCTCGCGCGCGCGGCCGAGACCTCGACCGGCTTCGCGACCGTGCTCTTCCGCTTCGCGGAACTCTTCACCGGGCCTTTGGCCGAACTCTTCGCCGAACTCTTGGCCAAACCCTCGGCCCTGCTCTCGACCTCCGCGCGCACGCCGCCACGCGCGGTGCGCGCCGGCGTGGTGCGCGCGAGCTTGCGCGCCGGAAGCTCGCTCGCCGCGGCCTTGCTCGCCCGCACCGTGCCGACACTCGCCTTGCCGGCGGATTTTGTCCGCACGCTCGTCGCCGACGCTTTTCCGCGGGATGCCGCGGTCTTCGGTGCAGCAGCTTTGGATGCGGCGCCCTTCGACGCGGCTCCCTTGGGCGCGGCCGCTTTGCGCGCGGCGGGCTTGGTGATGGTCTTGGCGATGGTCTTGCCCGCGGCCGTCTTCGTCGTGGCCGTCTTGCCCGCCACGGACTTGCCTACCACGGACTTGCCCGCCACGGACTTGTTCACCACGGACTTGCCTACCACGGACTTGCCGGCCCCCTTGGCGGCGGTCCCCTTCGCAGCGGATTTCGGCGCCGCCACCGTCGCGGCCTTGCCGGGCTTCGACCCCTTTGCGGCCTTCACGGCCTTCTCGGGCTTCGCCGGCTTGGTCGCCGTGCTCGCCTTCGCGGCGGCGCCCTTCGAAGCCGTCACGGACTTCCCCGCCCGCACCTTGGTCGCCCGCACCTTGCTCGTCGGCCCCTTGCTGGTGCCGGCCATTTCACGCGCGGACTTGGTATTCACGGTTTTGGCAAACGCCTTCGGCGTCCTCTCCTCGGCGGCGGTGTCGGACTTCGCCTTCGACGGCGCCTTCACCGCCTTCGCTGCCTTCGCCATCATCGTTCTCCCGATCGTGAGCTGAGTTCGACTGTCGATACCGACCACGACCGTCGGACGGTGGTCCGCTTCGGCGAGAGCGCGGACCGAACCACCGCCCTCGTTCCGGACACGCCGGACTCACCCATTCTCGCGACGCTCCATGGCCAACGGCGCCGATCCTCCGGTCGCCCAGTCGACCAGCTCGACCGGATGCACGACCGGGATTGTCGTCCCCGATGCGATCTGTGTGATGCAGCCGAGATTGCCGGCCGTGATCACGTCGGGCACGATCCTCTCGATAGTCACGATCTTGCGCTCGCGCAACTGATTTGCCAACTCCGGCTGGAGCACGTTGTAGACACCGGCGGAGCCGCAGCACAGATGCCCGTCGGGCACGTCTCTCACGACGAAACCCGACCGCTCGAGAACCTCCTTCGGCTCGCGAACGATCTTCTGTCCGTGCTGCAACGAGCACGGCGCGTGATGCGCGACGACCAGCGGCGGACGCCCGACCGACTTCAACGGACCGATCGCGTAAAGCACCTCCGAGATGTCGCGCACCTTCGCCGCCACCCGCGCGGCCTTGTCGGCATAAGCGGGGTCGGTGCGCAGCATGTGGCCGTAGTCCTTCATCGTGGTGCCGCAACCGGACGCCGTCACGGCGATCGCGTCGAGCCCCGCGCCGTCGATCTCGGCGAGGAACGCATCGACGTTCGCCCGCGCGGCGGCGAGCGCACGCGCCTCGTCGCCCATGTGATGGGTGACCGAGCCGCAGCAGCCCTCGCCCGCCGGCAGCACCACCTCGAAGCCGTGCCGTGTCAGCACGCGGATCGCCGCGTCGTTGATGTTCGGCGCCATCACCCGCTGCACGCAGCCCGACAGCAGCGCGATGCGGCCGCGCGGCGCGCCTTCGGCCGGAAACACCCGCCGTCCGGAGGGTGCGGGCTTTGCGAGCTTGCGTGGCGCCATCCGCACGAGCGCCGCGAGCTCGCGGCCAAAAATCCGCTCGACCAGCGACACGAACGGGCGCGCAAAACCCGCGCCGGCACTCGCCATCCGAAACAATGTCGGGCTCGGGATCACCCGCGTGAGCAGCGCGCGCAAAAAGCGGGCACGCAGCGGGCGGGTGTGGGTCTCGGCGACGTGGACGCGGGCGTGGTCGACGAGATGCATGTAATGCACACCTGCCGGACAGGTGGTCATGCAGGACAGGCAGGAGAGGCAGCGGTCGATGTGCTTCACCTCCTCGGCCGCGGCCGGGCGGTCGTTCTCCAGCATGTCCTTGATCAGATAGATCCGCCCGCGCGGGGAATCGAGCTCGTCGCCGAGCAGCACATAGGTCGGGCAGGTGGCGGTGCAGAAGCCGCAATGGACGCACGCCCGCAGAATCCGATCGGCGTCGGCGATGGCGGGATCGGCGAGCTGCGCGAGCGAGAACTCGGTTCTCATGTCACCCTTTCTTCACACCCCTGCCCCGATGGATTTTGCGGACGGCGGCCGCCGTCCGCCGTGTCGTGCCGCGTGCACTCGCACTCCCTCCCGCTCACACCCCCGCCCACATGCGGCCGGGCTCGAGAATGCGGGCCGGGTCGAAGCTCTCCTTCACCCGCTTCGTCAGCGCGGCGAGCGGGGCCGGCTGCGGCTCGAACACCGAAACCGCCGCACGCACCGCCGCCGGTGCCCGGATCAGGGTCGCGTGGCCGGTGCAGCTCGCGGTCGCCGCCCGCACGATCGCCGCGCCGGCGTCGTCGGCGGGCGCGAGCGAGGCCCAGACGAGGCCGCCCGCCCAGTCGAACAGAAAGTCCGCGTCGGTGCGCGCGGCGACGATGTCGGCAATCTCCGGGCCACGCGAGGGCACGGTGGAGATGCGCCACACCGGCCGCGCGGCGTCGGCCCCGCCGGGCGGGGCGGCGAACGGCGTCACGTCGCGCACCGTCCGCCACAGCGTCGCGGAGGCCGCCGCGTCGAGCTCGCCGAGCGAGCCGCGGCTGTCCAGGAGCCGCAGCAGCATCGCCTTGCGATGCGCGACCGAGGGCGCCACGCCTTCGAGCCGCAGCGCGGTGACCGAGTGTCCGGCCGGCAGCACGCCGTCGGTGCGCGCCGCCACCGGTCCCGGCAAATGCGCGGCACCCGACACCTCGAAGGGCGAGCCCAACGCTGCCGCTATCGCCGCCACCGCGCTCGCCGGATCGAGCCCGAGCACCAGGATGGTCGCCTCGGTCTCGGGACGCGGCAACACCTTGATGGTGACGTCGGTCGTCACCGCGAGCGTGCCGAACGAGCCGGCCATCAGCTTGGAGAGGTCGTAGCCGGTGACGTTCTTCACCACCCGGCCGCCCGACTTGAAGGTCTCGCCGCGCCCCGACACCGCGGAGAAGCCGAGAAAATGGTCGCGCGCGGCGCCCGACACGATCCGGCGGGACCCGGAGAGATTGACCGCCAGCACGCCGCCCAATGTCCCGGTGCCCGGCGCGCCACCGAGCAGCGCCGAGAGGTCCGCGGGCTCGAAGGCGAGCTGCTGGCCGTTGTCGGCGACGAGCCGCGCGATCTCGGCGATCGGCGTGCCGGATCTGGCCGACAGCACCAGCTCGTTCGGCTCGTAGAGGGTGACGCCGCAAAGCCCCGAGAGATCGAGCGTGGCGTCGACCTGCGACGGCCGGCCGAGTGCGCGCTTGGAGCCCGTCCCGATCACCGCGAGCGTCTTCTTCTCGCCGTGCGCCCAGCGCACGGCCTCCTCGACCTCTCCGGCATTTTTCGGCGCGAGCGTGTGCGTCATGTGGACGGATCCCTTGCCCGATCGATCGTCGGAATCGGATTTGCTCGGCGGGTCGTCGAAACGGGAGCGCATCGCACCACACTCCGCTCGTCCCCGCGAAAGCGGGGACCCAGGAGCCCCGCGGCGAGATCCTCTGGGTTCCCGCCTTCGCGGGAACGAGCGGAGATCGGGGCACGCTCGATCGGGGTGTGGCCCATTCAGAACCGCGGGATGTCGGGAAAGGCGGTCTGGCCGCCGGAGACGTGCATGCGGCCCTGCTCGGCGCAGCTGGAGAGCAGCGGGAACACCTTTCCGGGGTTCAGAAGCTCCTTGCCGTCGAAGGCGCGCTTGAGGCGACGCTGCTGCTCGAGATCGAGCTCGGAGAACATCGACGGCATCAGGTCGCGCTTCTCGACGCCGACCCCGTGCTCGCCGGTCAGCACGCCGCCGACCTCCACGCACAGTCTCAGAATATCGGCGCCGAACGCCTCGGCACGGGCGAGCTGGTCGGGGTCGTTGGCGTCGTAGAGAATCAGCGGGTGCAGATTGCCGTCACCGGCGTGAAACACATTGCCGCAGCGCAGCCCGTAGTGTTCCGACAGCTCGCGGGTGCGGTGCAGCACAGTGGCGAGCTTCGCCCGCGGGATGGTGCCGTCCATGCAGTAATAGTCGGGCGAGATGCGGCCGACCGCCGAGAACGCCGCCTTGCGGCCGGCCCAGAACAGCAGCCGCTCGGCCTCCGAGGTCGAGGCCCGCAAATTTCGCGCCCCGCACCCGCGCGCGATCTCCGACACCCGCTCGATCAGATGGTCGACCTCGGCCGACGGCCCGTCGAGCTCGACGATCAGGATCGCCTCGACGTCGAGCGGATAGCCGGCATGGACGAAATCCTCGACCGCGGCGGTGGTCATGCGGTCCATCATCTCCATGCCGCCGGGGATGATGCCGGCGCCGATGATCTTCGCCACGCAGTCGCCGGCGGCCTCCGCGGTGTCGAAGCCGATCAGCAGCGCGCGGGCGGTCTCGGGCTTCGGCAGGATGCGCACCGTCACCTCGGTGACGACCCCCAAAAGCCCCTCGGAGCCGGTGACGACGCCGAGAAGGTCGTAGCCGCCGGCATCGAGATGGCCGCCGCCGAGCCGGATCACGTCGCCGTCCGGCAGCACCATCTCACAGCCGAGCACGTTGTTGGTGGTGAGGCCGTATTTCAGGCAGTGCACGCCGCCGGCGTTCTCGGCGATGTTGCCGCCGATGGTGCAGGCGATCTGCGAGGAGGGGTCGGGGGCATAATAGAAGCCGGATTTTTCCACTGCGCGGGTGATCGCCAGATTGGTGACCCCCGGCTCGACCACCGCGAGGCGGTTCTCGTAGTCGATCGCGCGGATGCGGTTGAACTTGCCCATGCCGAGCAGCACGCCGTCGCCGACCGGCAGCGCGCCGCCCGACAGCGACGTGCCCGCCCCGCGCGGCACCACCTTGACGCCGGCCTGGTGGCAATAGCGCAAGACCCGCGACACCTGCTCGGTGGTCGAGGGCAGCACGACGACCAGCGGGAGCTGGCGATAGGCGGTCAGCCCGTCGGACTCGTAGGGGCGCATCTCGCGCGAGGTGGCGATCACGCCCTCGCCCGGCACGATCGCGCGCAGTGCGGCGACGATCTCGTCGCGACGGGCGAGCACGCCCGCGTCGAGCGGCGGCATGGCCACGCTCATGGGCTTCCTCCTGTCGTTTCCACGGAGCCTTCTGCCGGGCTCTCGTGACGTCATGGTAGCGCGCCGGATCGGTCCCGATAAGACGGATTCCATGCGCCCCCGCGCGAGGCCACTGGCGCCGGAACCGGCCGTCGTGCGAGGCTTTGACGCCGGTCAAGACGCGACCCGGTCCCGCCCCTACCCTCGCAAGTCGGAGGCGGTCCCTCCCGCGGGGACCGCGCCCTACGGGAGTTCCACCATGATCAAGGACATCATCGTCAATCTGGCGCTCGTTCCCGATCACGATCCCGCGGTTCCGTTCGCGGCCTCGATCGCCCAGCGGTTCGAGGCGCATCTCACCGGCGTCGTGTTCGTCTACGATCCGGTGGTCGCGCCGAGCGTGATGGACGGCGTCTCGACCGACTGGATCGACGCGCAGCGCCGCGAGAGCCAGGCGCTCGCCAAAAGCGCGGCGGAGCGGTTCGAGCAGGCGGCGACCGCGGCCGGGGTCGGCTGCGAGCACCGCATCGTCGAGGCGACGCTCGGCGGCGCGACGGAAATGTTCGGCCGGCTCGCCCGGCGGTTCGACCTCGCGGTGGTCGGCCAGCGCGAGCCCGACCGGGTGTCGCCGATCGACATGTTCACCGAGGCGGCGCTGTTCGAGTCCGGCCGACCGATCGTGATCGTGCCCTACATCCAGAAGCAGGGCCTGACGCTCGACCACGTGATGGTCTGCTGGGACGGCAGCAAGCCCGCGGCGCGCGCGGTCGCCGACGCCCTGCCGTTCCTGCGGCTCGCCCGCAAGGTCGACGTGGTGATGGTCGCCACCGGCCGCACCCGCAGCGACGAGGTGCCGGGCGCCGATCTCGGCCGCCATCTCGCCCGCCACGGCATCAAGGTGGAGGTGAAGCGGATCGTCGCCGACGACGTCGACGTGCCGAGCACCCTTCTGTCCTATGCCGCCGACGTCTCCGCCGACATGATCGTGATGGGCGGCTACGGCCATTCGCGGTTGCGCGAGTTCGTGCTCGGCGGCGCCACCCGTGGCATGCTCGCGGCGATGACCGTGCCGGTGCTGATGTCGCATTGAGGAACACGGAAGATGCTCCGGCCGTTCGAGCTGTTGTTCGGGCGGCCGGCGGCGCCGCCGGCACGGCGAGCGCGAGACGCGCGTGGAACGCGTGATCCGCGAGGCGAGTGGGGGCGAGCGCATGGCGGACGATTACAGGTTCGGGATCGAGGAGGAGTACTTTCTCGTCGATGCCGAGACGCGGGCCTTGATCGAGAAGGCGCCGGAGGGCTTGCACGAGGCGGCGACCGCGGCGCTCGGCGATTCGGTCGACCACGAGCTGCTGCAGGCGCAGATCGAGGTGCAGACGCGGCCGCACACCGACATCGCGGAAGCCCGCCGCGAGCTCGCCGGGCTGCGCCGCACGGTGGCGAAGATCGCCGCCGCGCACGGCTGTGCGCCGGTCGCCGCCGGCACCCACCCGACCGCGATCTGGACCGACGCCCGCCAGACGCCGAGCGAGCGCTACGACACCATCATTCGCGAGCTGCAGATCGTCGGCCGGCGCGATCTCGTGTGCGGCATGCACGTGCATGTCGAGCTGCCAAATCCCGACCGCCGGGTCGAGGTGATGGCGCGGCTCCTGCCCTATCTGCCGCTGTTCGTCGCGCTCGCCACCTCCTCGCCGTTCTGGCAGGGCCACCGCACCGGGCTGCGCTGCTATCGGCTCGCGCTCTACGACGAGATGCCGCGCACCGGCCTGCCGCATCTGTTTCGCCGCACCGAGGAGTACGAGGCCTATGTCGCGGCGCTGACCCGCACCGGCGTGATCCGCGACGGCAGCTTCGTGTGGTGGATGATGCGGCCCTCGGCGAAGCTGCCGACACTCGAGCTGCGGGCGCCCGACGTGTGCACCTCGCTCGACCACGCGATCGCGCTCACCGCGCTCTACCGGGCGCTGGTGCGCCGGCTGGTGCGCGACCCGTCGGTCAATGCCGACATCTCGGCGGTCGGCCGGGCGCTGGCGCTCGAGAACAAGTGGCGGGCCCAGCGCTGGGGGGTCTCGGCGGCGCTGGTCACCGAGACCGACGACGCGCTGGTGCCGGTGCCGGCGCTGCTCGACCGGGTGCTGGAGCTGGTGGCGGAGGACGCCGACGCGCTCGGCTGCGCGGCGGAGGTCGCGGCGTGCCGCACGATCTGCGCGACCGGCACCTCGGCCGACCGCCAGCTCGGCGTCTTTGCCGAGGCCGACGGCGACGACGATCCCGAGCGCGGGCTCGCCGCGGTCACCGCATGGCTGGTGGCGGCCTCGAAGCCCGGCGAGCAGCCGGGCGAAAAATCCGGAGAAAGATCCGGCGAGCCGGGATGAGCCACGCGCCGTCCCGCTAGACGTCGACCGCGACGCGGCCGGCGTCAGACGCCGTAGCGCTCGCGATACCAGCCGACGAAGCGGGCGACGCCCTCCTCGATCGGCGTTTTCGGCCGGAAGCCGACCGCCGCGGTCAGCGCGGAGACGTCGGCGAACGTCTCGTGCACGTCGCCCGGCTGCATCGGCAGCATCTCGCGGATCGCCTCGCGGCCGAGCGCGCGCTCGATCAGATCGACCACGTAGGGCACCGCGACCGGCGCGGAATTGCCGATATTGTAGACCCGGAACGGCGCCCGGCTGGAGGCCGGGTCCGGTGCCTCGCCCGACCATGTGGGGTCGCCCGCCGGCACCCGGTCGATCAGCCGGACCATCGCCTCGACCACGTCGTCGACATAGGTGAAGTCGCGCCGCATGTCGCCGCCGTTGAACAGCCGCACCGGCCGGCCTTCCGCGATCGCCCGGGTGAACAGCCACATCGCCATGTCGGGCCGGCCCCACGGCCCGTACACCGTGAAGAAGCGCAAGCCCGTGGTCGGCAGGCCGAACAGATGGGCGTAGGCGTGCGCCATCAGCTCGTTCGCCTTCTTGGTCGCGCCGTAGAGGCTGAGCGGGTGGTCGACGTGCTGCGCGGTCGAAAACGGCACCGCGGTGTCGGCGCCATAGACCGAGGACGACGAGGCGTAGAGGAGATGGCCGCAGCCGTTGTGGCGGCAGCCTTCGAGCACGGTGAGAAAACCGGTGAGGTTGGAGTCGAGATAGGCGAACGGCGCATCGAGCGAGTGGCGCACCCCCGCTTGTGCCGCGAGATGCACCACGACCGGAAATTTTTCGCGAGCGAAGAGGGCAGCGACCGCAGGGCGATCGGCGAGATCGAGCGCTTCGAAGCGGAAATCCGCGCCGCCGCCGAGCGCCGCCAACCGGTCGCGCTTGAGCGCGGGGTCGTAATAGGTGTTGAGGTCGTCGACCCCCACCACGGTACGGCCGGCGGCGAGCAGCCGGCGCGTCAGATGGAAGCCGATGAAGCCGGCAGCACCGGTGACGAGAATCGGATCGGAGGGCATGACGTCTCGCTCGGCCGCAGGCGGCGGCTCGGCCCGTTCATGCCGGCCTGCGATGCGGATGTCCAGCCGGCGGTGTCGGCGCACGGACGGGGGAGGCGCCGACACCGGCGCGCGGTCGCGGTCCGGCGAGCTCCATCGGACGATCCCAGGCGGAGCCTTTACCCTCCGTCCGGCGTTCTCCTCTGTCGTCTTCGGAACGCACGGGGCCGTCATGTTCGACAGGACGTTGCTACTCTGGATCATCACCGGCCTCGTTCTGCTGGTGTGGGCTCATGCCACGGCGACCGCGCTCCTGCCGCCCTCGGCCCTGACGGCAGCCCGACCGGGTGACGCGGTCGCCGTGAGACCGTGAGGTCACCGCGCCAACGCACACCCGGCGTCCCTCGGGGCGGGTTTTCCGGGGCGGATCTTCCGGGACTCCGTTCCCGCGCGGAACAATCGCGCTCGCTGGAGGTTGTTTCATATCGCCGGCAGCGATCCACATGTGGGCGCCGGTGGCCGAGAGACCGGTTGCGCTCCCGCCTGCACAACGGGAGCGACCCATGGGACGACCGTTCTCCGCGCTCGTGACCGAATCGATCGCAATTCAGACGGATTTCAAGCAACGCGTCGCTGCGGCGTGCGGTGAGATGCGCACCACGCGCGACCACACCAGCAAGCTGATCGCGCAATCCCGGACACTGATGGCCCAGACCGATGCGATTCTGGGCGGCAGGACGACCGTGGTCGACGGGATGGGACTGCCAGGGGGTGGCTCCGGACGCGGGCCGGCGGATCCCCATGCGCAGAGCATCGGGAACGCGAAAGGGCCGACCTCCGTCCGGGACTGCAGCTCCGCCGCCCGGTCGGGCATGCAGACGCCGGCCTTCACTCGCGAGCAGGCGATCACGCGGCGCCAGCCGTTCCCGCCTGGCCGGCTCGCCGAGCGACACCGTTGCCCTCGATGTGCGTATTGGCGAGTGACGGCGCTGTCCGACCCGCCGGGCGCGGTCGAGCGTCGCCGCTGATCACCCCCGCCGATCACCCCCCGCCGTTCACCACCCGCCGATCACCGTCTCGGGTGTTCGGCTGTCGGACCCGCGGGAATCGGGATCCGCTCGATCGCACGCTCGATCGCGCGCTTGGCGAAGAGGAAATCGGAGCTTTCGGAGCGCCGGGACGGACGGCCCGCTGCGAGCACCATGTGCACCACCCGCGTGTCACCCGTCGGGCGGCCAAAACGCCTTCGATGCTCGGAAGTCGTTCGGCATCGAGCTTTTTTGGAAAGCTTTTGGGATGACGTGGTGCCTAGGAAAGGAAAGGCCGATTTTGCTTGTTATTTCTTGAACTTACGAAGGAATTTCGACCGCGGATGACGCGTTGTGTACCAGTTCTGTGGCCGCCGGACAAGCAGCGACATCGGCATGCCGGGGTTACGCTGGCACGTTGCGGTTGGGCCGCGCCGCGTTCCCTGCTAGACCGCCGGCCCGCGTGATAACGATCGTCGGCAGGTTGCGGTTGGGCCGCGCCGCGTTCCCTGCTAGACCCGGGCCGCGGATCGCAAAGCTTCCGCCGCCGTTGCGGTTGGGCCGCGCCGCGTTCCCTGCTAGACCGACTGCGCGACGCTTCTGCCTGGCTTTGTCGTTGCGGTTGGGCCGCGCCGCGTTCCCTGCTAGACCGAGCTCGACCTCCTGGAATTTCGTCGGCAGGTTGCGGTTGGGCCGCGCCGCGTTCCCTGCTAGACCTTCCGCCACCTCGGCGAGACCTGGATTGAGTTGCGGTTGGGCCGCGCCGCGTTCCCTGCTAGACCCCCATCCCGGGTTGCGCTTTATGCGGTCCGGTTGCGGTTGGGCCGCGCCGCGTTCCCTGCTAGACCACATGCTTGGTGCGCGTCATCTCGACGACAGTTGCGGTTGGGCCGCGCCGCGTTCCCTGCTAGACCGCGACCGTCAGGTGGACGCATCTGGTGCCGGTTGCGGTTGGGCCGCGCCGCGTTCCCTGCTAGACCATGCTCGGGCACATCCACAAGTTTCTCGCTGTTGCGGTTGGGCCGCGCCGCGTTCCCTGCTAGACCAGTGCCGGCGCCTGCACCTTGGTGCGCTTGTTGCGGTTGGGCCGCGCCGCGTTCCCTGCTAGACCGGGGTCGCAAATCACTTTGGAGACAGTACCGTTGCGGTTGGGCCGCGCCGCGTTCCCTGCTAGACCTGCCTGCGAAGATCCCCCTGAAAACAGGGGGATTTTTGCATTTGCACCGCGCCAGAACCGGCACCGGCTGGTCTTTCAGGGGCGGGTCGCATCGCTTTTCATCGCTCAGAAGAGTGAAAGCTGATCCGGCCGGGCCGGACGAGGGCCGTCGTGACGCCCCCTGAAGCTGCGGATATTGGCGTATTGGCGGTCGGTGAACCACACCACATCCACCTTTCCGTGAGCCGGAACGTGGCGCCCTATCCTGCCGGTGATCGTCTCCGCCTGCTCCTTGCCAGCGGTGAACCGAAGATAGCAGGAGAGCTGCATCATCATGAAGCCCTCGTCGAGCAGGAATTGCCGAAACTTGGTGGCCCGCTTGCGTTCCGCCTTCGTCAGTACGGGCAGGTCGAACAGCGCCATGATCCACAAGATCCGATACCCCGACAGCATGCTCGGCGGTTTCATTCGCCGACCCGTCGTCTTCGGCGGTCGGAAGCGGAACGAGCGTCTCGGGGAATGCGAGCCCCCGCCGTTCGCGGGTGAACACCTGCGCCAGCGACACCGCGAGCCGAGCGAGCACGTTCGAAAGCGGCGTCCGGCCGTCCGACGTCGCGAAGTCGGCGTGAAGCACACCGGCCAATCGTCGCTTCGCACCTTGGTCGAGGTCCTCGCGGCCTTCGTCGAGCAGCATCTTGACGGCGAGGTCGACGGTCGGCCGGAACGGCTCCATCACGTCGTCCGCGAGGCGAAGCGCGTCGCCTCGGCTGCGATGATGAAGCGCGAGCGAGGGATGGAGCCCTGCGGCGACGATCGCGCGAGCGGTCGCGGCGCGAAGAACGGTGTAGCCGTAGTTCAGCAGCGCATTGGCTCCGGCGGCATTTCGGTCGCGTCGAAAGCCAGTCCCGAAGAAGGCCGGGAAGTAGCGCTGCGAGGCCAGGGCTTCGACATTGTCGGGATCACCCGATCGCACCCGCGGGAGGAGAGCGCGAATGGCGCCCGAAGCCCCTCCGACGTGCTCGACCATGTCCGCCTGCGCGGTGACCTTGGCGCGGACGATCTCGGCCCAAACTCGCTTGCGGGTCGGACGGCTCGCCTCGGCCTGGGCCTCGAGCCGGTGTCCTTGGCCGTGGTGACCGTCGATCGGGAGCAGAAAGGCGACCGGTCGGAAGTCGGGACCACTGACGACGAGTGGTGTGCCTCGCGCGGCCAGGGCGGCGACGGCCTGCGTCGTCAGGCTCGCGGCCGGATGCGTCAGGATGACGGCTTCGATGTCGTCGAGCGGAATTTTGCCCAGAAGACCCGCCGGACCCGTGATCCGGAGGAAGCCTCGCTCCAGACAGAGACGCCGGCCCTCACCCTCCACCTCGATGATACGTCCCAGCACGGCACACCCGCCTTTCCATGGCACGAGTGACACGCGGTGATGTTCTGAAACGAGACCAAACAACGTGAGCGAGATGGCTCTCGCACGATCCGTGCCGAGATGAACGAGCGCCGGAAAGGAGATGAGGGAGGTGTGACGCGCGTCTCAGACGTTCGATCGTCGAAGCGTGACGACACCGATCGGATCGACCCGCACGGCGACACATCCGCGGTCCTTCAGGAGAGGAATCGTCGCGAGGTCCCAGCGGAACGGATCGTCGGCATCCGCATGGCGGTCCTGCAGCTTGCCACCGTCGTTGTGCGGCGACAGGCGAACGCGGTTGGCGCTGATCTCGATCTGCTGGACGACCTTGACCCGTCGTTGTCCGTCCTTGTCGGACAGCTCCACCATGTCGCCCTTGTGCAGTCGCATGACCAGCTTGCCGCCGAGCTTCTTCACCTCCCATTCGGGTCGCCAGCCGGGTCGGTTCACCTCGAAGACCGAGGCGGCGAAGCCGCGCCAGGACCCGTCCCGCATCTGCACGATGTCGACGTGATGGTTCTCGCCGGGGGCGACGGCGCGATACGGAACGCCGGTCCGGCGGTCGGCGATCGTCACGACGCTGGCATCCGGCTTGAGGATGCGAACGCGCCGGATGCCGTTCTCGGCCCCGAATGCTTCCAGCGCCTGCGCGAGCCCTTTCGCATCGCGCACTCTGCCGCTCTCGTCGCGGAACGGAGCCGCGAGGGCGCCGAGCCGGGCCCGCAGAGCGCGATCCCGCACCCTGTCCACCTCTCCCGCCGTGAGGCTCCGGATCGGCTTGCGCACCACCAGATTGCCGAGTGCGGCATTCGGATCGGTGTCGGGCACGAGGCCGTACGAGGTGTCCTCGTGCAGCGCCCCGCCCTTGCCGTGCTCGGGCTTCACTGCGACCGTGATGGTCGAAACCCGCTCGCGCACGTGATCACGAAAATCCTCGAAGGGCACGGGCACGTCGCGGAACACGCGGTCGAGATCCTGGTCCTCGGCGCGGGCGGCATCGTGCGCGATCCGCTGGATCATGCCGCGTGTGAGGACGCCGATCACCACGGCGTCGACCGCATGATGGCGGTGGTCGCTGCGGTTCTTGAAGTTGCTGTCGGAGAGGATCGAGTTGAGCCCCCACCGTGCCCGAAGGAGGCCGGTGAGCGTGCCGGGCGTGACGTAGACCCGATCGGGATCGCAGATCTTTCCGAGGTAGATCTTGGCGAGGCGAGACAGGTACTTCGTCTCGTTGAGCTGGCGGCCGAGGAAGCCGCCCTCGCGCTCGAACCGCTCCAGGGCGGCCGGATCGAACCGCCACCGCTTGTTGGGCGGCAGCTTGGCGGCGCGGGCGACGATGTCGTTCCATGCGGGTGTCGCACCGAACGCCTGGAAGGGAGTCTGCCGCCGCTTCTCCCGGTTCGCCTCACGACGGCACAGGACGCGGTTCGCCAAGCTGTCGTCCAGCGTCAGCGAGACCGGCAGGATGTGGTCGATCTCGACCTCCGACGTGAACAGCTCGGCGATCCCGATCGCGCGGCCCGTGTAAGGGCAGAGCGCGATGCCTGCATTCGCCCGTGCCTGCTCCTCGAACAGGCGGAGCCGGATCTTGTTCTCCGCGGTGTCGCGCTGGCCGTGCTCGGCGAGGATTGCCGTGCGCCGCTCGTTCTCTTCGCGGTTCTTGCGGTTCTCGCGGTCGAGCCGCTCCTTCTGCTCGCGATTGAGCTTCAGCTCGCGAGCCAGCTCGACGACGATCTGATCCGGCCGACCATGGGCGGCGATCAACCGGTTGACGACCTTCCGGAGCTGATTGAGTCCGATGTGAACGGTCGGATTGGCGAGCCGGCCCCACCGCGCGGCTTCGTTCTTCTCCTCCGGCTCGCCGCTACCCGGCACGACGTGCCGTTGCAGGATTTCTCCGTAATAGGGCAGCCGGTCGAGGATCACGCCGTCGCGTTCGTCGGAGTGGTGCCAGTTTCGGCCGGTCCTTTCCCCGGCCCGTCTCACGGCTTCCGCGTAGGTCACGACGGTGCCGGTCTCGTCCGTCTCCTCGACGAGCGCCGCGAGGATCTCCGTGTTCGCGGTCCGCCCGAGCCGACCGTACCCGTCGGCGAGCGGAATGGAGGCACAGCGTCGTGCCGCGTCTTCCGAGAGGCGGTTCTCGGTGACGAGCCTCCTGATCAGACGCTCCTCGTCCGCCTCGTCGAGCAGCTTGCCGACGAATGTGTCCTTCTCGGCGAACGACAGGCCGTGCCATGCGGCGCCATAATGGTCGGGCTTCGAGAGGAGCTTCGCCGTGAGAGCGCCGTCGAGGCCTTTCTCGCCGGCCTCCTCGAAGTTGACGAGCGCGTGAGGCAGGATTTTCAGCGTCTTGCGCACCGCCTTGAAGGTGAGCGACTTGCCGGCGAGAAGCGCGGACGCGAGCACGTCCCGCTCGGGTCGCGTCAGCCCTCGGTCCGATACCGGGCCGGTGGTGATGCGCAGATGCGCGAGGCGCTCGTAAATGCCACGGGCTTCGACCGAAGGCAGGGCCCGCGGAAGCCGCCGTTCGCTCGGCTCGAAGGTGCAGCAGCCGATCTTCGGCGGCGCGAGGTCACGCTGGCGGAAAAGGATGCCGGCGATCTCCTCGTGTCGTTCGGGGGTGAGTAGATCGGGGGCGAAGCGCGATTGCGCCGTCCACAGCCGCTCGAACTCCGCCCGCACCATCTCGCGGGTCGGATAGAAGGCGTAGAGCGCCTTCGCGCCTTCGCCCTCCATTCGGATGCGGGTCGGCGACCGTGTTCGCGGGGTGCCGCGGTGCCGTGACCAGAGGAACTCGCCCAGGGTGCGGCAGTTCGTGGCCGCGAGCGTCTCGGCGAGCCGTTTGGACCCTTCCGCGATCTTGCCCTTCTCGCGATCCTGCCGATCGGCCTTGCGGTTGGAGCGAAAGCCGCGACGCTGGTTGAGATGAAAAATCACTCGGCCCATCTCGTGCGGCGTCAACGACTCGTCGAGCGCCTTGGCTCGCAGATGGTAGGGGTCCGTCGCCGCGAGGCGTCGCCCCTCCTCCACGTCGACCGGAAAGAGCCCCGCCTTTCGCAGCGCCGCGAGCAGGTCGCGCCGTCGAAGGACGAAGCGGTCTCGTCGCTTTCGGCTCTGTCGCGGCACCCGCCGCATCGTCGCCAGCGATTGGCCGTCCTTCGGATTGCGCCCGTCCTTGAAGATCAGGACGCCGGAGCCGTCGAGCGAGGCGGCCGTGTCCTCCCCGAACACACCGGGACCGGTCCGCCAAACCGCCCAGCCGATCGAATTGGTTCCGAGGTCGAATGCGAACCGGATCCCCATTCCCGCCTCCCCGTCCAGCTCGAACGGTACAACGCTCGGGCGCACCTTGAAAAGAAGGCGCGATATGGTATGTTGCCATCGTCTAGCAAGGAACGCGGCGTGGCCTCTCCGTTAACAAGGCACATGCCACCAGATCGAGGCGGGCTCCGGTCCGCCTCTTTGCTTTTGCGGCGCAGGGCCGCGTCTTTGGCTCGTCCGCGGGCTTGGCTGTAAGCGGCCGTACCGAGTTCGCAAAAAACAGATGCTCTCGGGCGGTCGCAGAAAAAATGCGGCCGGCGGGCCTGGGTCCAGCGATCCGGGACGCGCTGCCGTCGCGTTCAGCCCTCCGCCCCTCCCAGCGCCCGGTACACGCTCGCCCGGCCGATGCCGAGCGCCCTGGCGACCTCGGTGACGGTCTTGCCGGCGGCGTGGAGCCGGCGAGCCTCCTCCGCCTTGGCGCGAGCCGTGGGCTTGCGGCCGCGGTACAAGCCCTCGGCCTTGGCCTTGGCTTTGGCCTTGGCCTTGGCCTTGGCCTTGGCCTTGGCCTTGGCCTTGGCCTTGGCGATGCCCTCGTGCTGACGCTCCAGCATCATCTCGCGCGCGAACTGCGCAAAGCCGGCGAAGATGGTCAGGATCAGCTTGCCGGTGGCGCTGCGCGTGTCGATCGTATCGCCGGCGAGGCTGAGGATGCGCAGGCCCGTGCCCTTCTCCTCTAACCTCTCGAGCGACGCCGATCAGAGGCCCGGCGCCTCGTCCTTCCGCTCCCCGCGGGCGACGATCCGGAGCGCGTCGTCGGGCAACGGCCTCTGCAGTGCGAGCGCCTCGGCAGCCGGCGCCCGGAGCCACGTCTCGACCTCGTCCTCGGTCCGCAGGATCACCGGCATCGCCTTCGGGTGGATCGGCGCCACGATCGCGTTTGCGTCCGTGGTGAGGAAGGCGAACACGTCGGTGGTCACCTCGCCCTCCTTCGCCTTCCGCACGGACATCCAGCTCGTCCAGATGCCGGCGAACGCGGCGAGGGGTCGGCTCGGGTCGAGGGCGAACCACGCCGGGACCTTCTTCCCCTCGGCCGTGGTCTCGTACTCCGAGAACGACGTGAACGGCACGACGCTCCGGCAGCCCTCGCCGAGCCAGCGGCGCCAATGCGGGGACTTCACGTTCCGCACGTTGGTCACGCCGGGGTCGGTGGTCCGGCCCTTCAGGGCGAACACCGGGGATGGCATGCCCCACCGCGCCAGCGCCAGCTCCCGACCGTCGGGGCCGACCAGGACGATCGGCGCCGCGTAGTCCGGGAAGACGCCGGGCATGGGCGGCAGGTTGCCGGTGTTGTCCCGCGCGATGCGGAACAGCGCCCGGATCGCCGCCTGCCCCTTCGTGATCGCGTAGAGATTGCACATCCGCTCAGGGGAAGCCGGACGAGCCGGTCCGGTCATCGTCGGGCTGCCCTGCGATCTCGTCCGGGACCTCGCCAAAAATCCGCAGGACGACCGCCTCGTCGAAGTCGCCGGTGTCGGGGTCACCGGACCGGGAGAAGGCGACGGCTCCCGCGTTCGTGGATGCGGACGCCAACGCAGCCGCCCGCCGGATCGCTGCAGCGGCATGGGGGCACTCGACTGCCTCGCCTGGAACGAGGCCCTCGTCGAGCCGCACGAACGGCAACGCCACGTAGTAGATCATGGCCGACCTCACCGACACGAAGCCGCGGCCGAGACCGCTGCCGATCGCACAGGGTCGCGGGCGGCTGGTCGAGGCCGGAGGACACCACGTTAGCGCCCTTTCGGACTGACGACCACGGAAAAGTTCTCACTTTGTTCACATGATCGCGACCTTGGTCGAGGCCCTGGACGCGAGCTGGCGAGTCCACATGCGGTGCGCCTGGGGGATGCGGGAGGCCATGAAGTCCGTCCGAGAGTGCCCCTTCGGTGCCGAGCTGGACATGCAGACACTCGTCTGCACCCGCGGCCGGGCCTTCCCGCTCGCCCGCCTCGCCGAACGGTTCGGGTGCCCGAGGCGCGGGAGCCGGCGGACGGCGGGGGTGTTCGAGCCGCCCGCGGCCGGGCCTTGGCCAGCCATCGCCCTGAGCGTCAACGCCGGTTGGGCGTCGGCTCCTCGGGGACCGGGATGCGGCAAACCGCTTCGGCGAGGGTCGCGATCGGTCCATGCCGGTACCCGTCCGCTTCCTGACCGCTGGCGTGGCCCTGGATCGCGTCGGCGACGCTGTCGAGGATACCGAGCCGCTGGCAGCGGGTCTCGAGCCAGTGCCGGAAGGCGTGGCTCGGGGCTTTTCTCGGGTTGGTGAACCCGTTCTCCCGGACCCACGCCGCGAGGTGATTGGCGACGCCCTTCGAGGCGTGTCGGCGGGCATCGCCGGGCTTCGCGTCGGTTCGCATCCGCCTGTCGCAGTAGAACAACGGTCCGTCGCCCCGCTTCTGCACGAAGTCGAGGAAGCCGCGCTCGATGAGCGCCGGGTGGATCGGCACCGTGCGCTCGGAGCCTTCGTTCTTCAGCGAGCCGCCGTCCTCGGCCGGCGCGATCTTCATCACCGGGACACCGTCGACCTCGGTGATCCGCAGCCCCCAGAGCTGGGCGACCTCGCCCACCCGCGCCCCACTGAGCGCGAGCAGCCAGGGCAGCCACCGCTTGGCCGGATTGGTCTCCTTGTCGGCCAGCGCGAGGATGCGGCCGACCTCGGCGTCGTCGTAGGGCTGCATCCGTTCCCCGGCCTTCTTATTTTGGCGCACGCCACCTCCGGGTCGCGAGTCCTGACCGACACCTTGATCTCGGCGCCGATCGCCCCCGTCACCCGGATCGGCTCGCCGGACCCCATCTCGGGCGGGAACGAGAACACGACCTTGCCGCCGGCCTGCTTGGCTCGGGTGTCGGCGGGGACGCGCTTGCAGAAGAGGAAGTTGGAGCTTTCGGAGCGCCGGGACGGCCGGGCCATTGCGAGCACCATGTGGACCACCCGCGTGTGACCCGGCGGGCGGTCAAAACGCCTTCGATGCTCGGAGGTCGTTCGACATCGAGCTTTTTTGGGAAAGCTTTTGGGATGGCTTGGTGCCCAGGAAAGGACTCGAACCTTCACGGCCGTGAAGCCACTGGCACCTGAAGCCAGCGCGTCTACCAATTCCGCCACCTGGGCACGGGCGCACTCATAGAGGGGCGGATTCGTCCTTGTCAACGGCGCGTCATGCAGGGCGGGCGAGAATCTGTGCAGTGTGGTTCCGAAGCCGTCCCGAGGTCAGTCCGCAGGCCGCCTCCGAGGCCGCCCGGAAACCGCCCCGAGGTCGCCCCGGACGCCAGCCCGAAGCCGCCCGGCACCACCAAGGCGCGGCGGGCGAAACACCCGATCGCGGCCTGCGGCCGCAGCCGCCCTGTACAGGCCGGGGGCGATCCTGTATTGCCCGAAACGGCCCGCGGTGCCGGTGCGGCAACGGTTTTGCTGCGCCGTTCGCCGCTCCGCCGCGGCACCGCCTCGATGCGGCGGCACCGTCTCGATGCGGGAGACACGTCATGATCGCCACCGGCCTCGACACCCCTCTCACCGATCCGCTGCGCGGCGACGACCTCGTCACGGTGTTCGGCGGCTCGGGCTTTCTCGGCCGCCACGTCGTGCGGGCGCTCGCCCCCGATCTGTGGCGCCTGCGAATCGCGGTGCGCCGCCCCGATCTCGCCGGCCACCTGCAGCCGCTCGGCCGGGTCGGGCAGATCCACCCCGTGCAGGCGAATCTCCGCAATGCCGATTCGATCGCCCGCGCCGTCGAAGGCAGCGCGGTGGTGATCAACCTGGTCGGCATCCTGTTCGAGAAGGGCAAGCAGAATTTCGAGGCAGTGCATCTCGCCGGCGCGGAGGCGGTGGCGAAGGCGGCGGCGGCGCAGGGCGCGCGGCTGGTGCACGTCTCGGCGATCGGCGCCGACCCGAACGGGCGCGCCCTCTATGCCCGCACGAAAGGCCGCGCCGAGCAGGCCGTGCTCGCCGCCGCGCCCGACGCGGTGATCCTGCGTCCCTCGGTGATCTTTGGGCCGGACGACGACTTCTTCAACAAGTTCGGGTCGATGGCGCGGTTCGCGCCGGTCCTGCCGCTGATCGGCGGCGGCCGCACGAAGTTCCAGCCGGTTTTTGGCGGCGACGTCGGCGAGGCGGTGCGCAAGGCGGCCGCCGGCGAGGCGAGGCCCGGCACCATCTACGAACTCGGCGGGCCGGACGTGATGACCTTCAAGGAGATCCTGCGCCTCGTGCTCCAGGTGACCGAGCGCCGCCGGCTCCTCTTGCCGGTGCCGTTCTGGGCCGCCAAGCTGCTGGGAGCGATGCTGAAGATCCTGCCCACGCCGCCCCTCACGCCGGACCAGGTCGAGCTTCTCAAAGTCGACAACGTGGTCTCCGACGCCGCCGTCGCCGAGCACCGCACGCTGGCCGATCTCGGCATCGATCCGCGACCGCCCGCCGCCATCCTTCCGTCCTATCTCTGGCGCTATCGAAAGACCGGCCAGTTCCGCAACCGCAGCAGCAGCGTGGCCTGACGGCTCGCCGCTCGCGCTTGCGGCCGGCGCCGAAGACCCGTTAGCCTGACGGGCCGAGCAACCCGAAGGAGCGACGCCGGAGTGCGAACGGCCGCATGCTGAAACCCGTCCTGATCGTTCTCCATCAGGAGCAATCGACTCCCGGCCGGATCGGCCATTACCTGCAGGTGCGCGGCCTGCCGCTCGACGTGCGCCGCCCGCGCTTCGGCGAGCGCTTGCCGGAAACGCTCGACGAGCACGCCGGTGCGGTGGTGTTCGGCGGGCCGATGAGCGCCAACGACCCCGACGACTACGTCAGGACCGAGATCGAGTGGCTGAAGGTGCCGCTGCGCGAGAGAAAGCCGTTCCTGGGCATCTGCCTGGGTGCGCAAATGCTGGCGAAGCATCTCGGCGCGGCGGTCGGACCGCGGCCGGACGGCAGGGTCGAGATCGGCTACTACCCCCTGCGCGCGACCGAGAGCGGCCGCAGCGTCGTGCCGTCCTGGCCCGACCACGTCTATCAGTGGCACCGCGAGGGGCTCGAGCTGCCCGCCGGCGCCGAGCTTCTGGCGGCCGGCGACACCTTTCGGGTGCAGGCGTTCCGTTACGGGCCGGCGGCGTTCGGGGTGCAGTTCCACCCCGAGGTCACCCACGCGATGATGTGCCGCTGGACCACGCGCGGCGACGAGCGTTTGTCGCTGCCGGGCGCGCGGCCGCGGCTCGCGCATTTCGCCGACCGGCCGGTCTATGACGGGGCGGTGCGCGCCTGGCTCGCCGATTTCCTCGACCTGTGGCTGGCGAGTGCCCCCGAGCCGGTCACGACCGGCCCCGACAACGTCACGCGCGTGCCTGCCGAAACGCCCGCCGCGGCGCGCACCGCCGCCGTGCCGGAGTGACAGCCGAACAAAAATTCACTCCATCGCCTTCGCCGAGCCCTTCAGCCAGTCGACGAACGCCCGCAGCGGCGCCGGGACGTGGTGGCGGCTGGCGTAATAGAGGAACGGCCCGGAAAAGCTCTGCCACCACGGCTCGAGCAGCGGTACCAGGGCGCCCGATGCGAGGTGCGGGGCGAGCGTCTCCTCGAAGGTGTAGACCACCCCGAGCCCGGCGAGCGCCGCAGAAACCTCGAGCTCCAGGTTCGAGGCGACCAGCGGCCCTGCGGGCGCGATCCGCACCACGGCGCCGTCCCGTTCGAACTCCCAGGGAAGCGCCACACCGCTGGTGAAGCGATGGCGGATGCAGGCGTGGCCGAGCAAATCCTCCGGCCTTTCCGGTTTTGCGCGCACGGAGAGATAGGAGGGGGCGGCGGCGGCGACGAAGCGCTGGCGACGCGGGCCGATCGGCACCGCGATCATGTCCTGGGCGAGCCGCTCGTCGTAGCGCACGCCGGCGTCGAACCCTTCCGCCAGGACGTCGACAAAACCGTCCTCCGCCAAAATCTCGAGCGTGATGCCGGGATGCGCGGCGAGAAATCCGGGCACGAGCTTCGGCAGAATCTCACGGGCGACGATGGTCGGCACGTTGAGCCGCAGCGTGCCGGTCGGGCTGTCGCGGAAGCCGTTGACCGCATCGAGCGCCGAGGCGACCTCGGCGAGCGCCGGGGCGAGCCGCTCGAGCAGGCGCGCGCCCGCCTCGGTCGGGGTGACGCTGCGGGTGGTGCGGTTGAGGAGCCGCACGCCGAGCTGCGCCTCGAGCCGCCGCACCGCCTCGCTCAGGGTCGAGGCCGAGACCCCGCGCACCGCCGCCGCCCCGCGAAAGCTGCGCTGGCGGGCGACCGCCGAGAAGGCGGCGAGATTTGCGAGATCGATATCGGCCACTGTTCGTCTTTCCGTACGACCTGTTTCAATCGTGACGGATTATCGAACGCCGTGCAAACCGCCATTCTCTCCGCATCGGCCCGGCCACGTGTTTCTCGTCGTGGCGCCGGGCGCCCCTTTCGACGGAGACGACCAATGGACCAAACGACCCTCGGAAAGACCGGACCCGCCGTGTCCGCCCTCGGCCTCGGCTGCATGGGGATGTCGGCGTTCTACGGGACGGCCGACCGCAGCGAGAGCATCGCCACCATCCACGCGGCGCTCGATGCCGGCATCACGCTCTTCGACACCGGCGATTTTTACGGCATGGGCCACAACGAGATGCTGATCGCGGAAGCCCTTCGCGAAGTGCCTCGTGAAAAGGTGGTGATCAGCGTGAAGTTCGGCGCGTTGCGCGATCCGGCCGGCGGCTGGTTCGGCAACGACGCCCGCCCCGCCGCGGTGAAGAACTTCCTCGCCTACACGCTGCAGCGGCTCGGCACCGATCATGTCGACGTCTACCGCCCGGCCCGGCTCGATCCGAACGTGCCGATCGAGGACACGGTGGGCGCGATCGCCGATCTCGTGAAGGCGGGCTGGGTGCGCCACATCGGCCTGTCGGAGGTGGGGGCGGCGACCATCGAGCGGGCGGCGAAAGTACATCCGATCTCGGATTTGCAGATCGAGTACTCGCTGATCTCGCGCGGCATCGAGGAGACCATCCTGCCGACGGTGCGAAAACTCGGCATCGGCGTCACCGCCTATGGCGTGCTGTCGCGCGGGCTGATCAGCGGCCACTGGAGCAAGGAACAGGGCCAGGACGCGACCGACTTCCGCACCCACAGCCCGCGCTTCCAGGGCGACAATATCGACCGCAACCTCGCGCTGGTCGAGGCGTTGCGGGCGGTGGCGAAGGACCTCGGCGCGAGCGTCGCGCAGGTGGCGATCGCCTGGGTGGCGGCGCAGGGGGCCGACATCGTGCCGCTGGTCGGCGCCCGCCGCCGCGACCGGCTGACCGAGGCGCTCGGCGCACTCGACGTGACGCTCAGGCCGCAGGATCTCGCCGCGATCGAGCGGGCGGTGCCGAAAGGATCGGCGGCCGGCGACCGTTATGCGGGGGCACAGCTCGCCCAGCTCGACAGCGAGCGCCGAGGGGGCTAGCCCCCGGGACTCGTCCCCGGGACTCGTCCCCCCACTTTTCGCCCGTCGTCGACGTCTCCGCCGGGCCGGCCCCATTCCCACGCACCCGCCACCGGGTTCGGCTCCGGCCGGACCCGGTGGTCTTCGTGCCGCCGATGCCCGAGCTTTGCGCGCCGGACGGGGCGGATTGCCAAAAGTTCGCAATTGCGACCGTTGCGCCGCGATGCGACAAAACGGGGTGCCCGTCGTTTCCGAGACATCGTTTCCAAGACATCGACCATGACCACCGCCGCGCTGAAGCCGTGGATCACGGTCGCCCTCGTCGCCCTGCTCGCCGGCTGGGCGCTGGCGCGCCATCTCCTCGGTGGCCACGACATGGTGCTGCCGCTGGTGGTGGTCGTCGTCACCATCGCGCTGTGGGCGACCCGCGTCCTGCCCGAATATCTCGTCGCCTTCATTTTCTTCGTGCTGTGCGCGCTCGGGACGATCGCGCCACCCAGCGTGTTTCTCTCCGGCTTCACCGGCCCCGCGGTGTGGCTCGTCGTCTCCGGTGCGGTGATCGGCGTCGCGCTGCGCCACACCGGCCTGTCCGACCGGCTCGGCGCGATGCTCGCCGGGCTGGTGAAGGGCTCCTATCCGCTGGTGCTGGCAAGAGTCGCGGCGTTCGGCACCGGGCTCGCCTTCGTGATGCCGTCCGGCATGGGCCGCATCTTCCTGCTGGCGCCGCTGCTCGACTCGCTCGCGGTGCGGGCCGGCCTCGCGCCGGGCTCGCGCGCCCGCGCCGGCATCATGCTGGCGGGCATTTTCGGCACCTTCTTCCCGGCGATGGCGATTTTGCCCGCCAACGTGCCGAACAACGTGCTGGCCGGCCTGCTCGAGACCACCGGGATCGGGGTGCCGTCGTTCTCGCGCTATCTCCTGCTGCACTTTCCGGTGCTCGGGCTCGGCAAGCTCGCGCTGATCGTCGCCCTCCTCTCGATCGGCTTCCGTGACGTCGCGCCTTTGCCGGGGGGCGAGAGGACCGCGCTGCCGCCGCTGTCGGCGGTCGAGAAGCGGCTCGTCGCGCTGCTGATCGGCACCATCGGCCTGTGGCTCACCGACGGCTGGCACGGCATCCCGGCCGCCTGGGTCGGCATGCTGGGGGCGATCGTCTGCCTGTGGCCGGGCTCCGGCCTGATGCCGCAGCAGCCGCTCAAGGCGGTCGGCTTCGAGACCATCGTCTATGTCGCCGGCGTGGTCGGGCTCGGCGCCATCGTCGACCACACCGGCATCGGCGCGATGCTCGCCCAGGCGATCCCCGCGGTGGTGGGGCCGGCCGGCGCGAGCCCGCTGATGGCGGTGCTGGTGCTCGCCGGCGTCGCCTTCGCGATCGGCCCGTTCGTCACCGCGGTCGGCGTGCCGGCAATTCTCACGCCGATCGCCCCGATGCTGGCCGCGGCCACCGGCCTGCCGGTCGAGGCGGTGGTGATGAGCCAGGTGATCGGCTTCTCCACCGTGCTGCTGCCCTATCAGGCGCCGCCGCTCGCGGTCGCCGTGCAGGCCGGCGTGATCCCGGGCCGCGAGGGCGCGCTCTACTGCTTCGTGCTCGCCGTGCTCACGGTGGTGCTGATCTGGCCGCTCGACATCGTGTGGTGGCGCCTGCTCGGCTGGCTGTGAGTTTTTTTGCGCGCCGAGGTGCGCAGACCGTTCTCGCCGACCGCAAGAATCCGTCGACCACCCCGCATGGTGAGGCGCCGCCCGGGTTGCCCGGCGGCCGTCATGACGATACGACGACACCGCCCGGCGGACGTCGCTGCGACCCGCGGGACCCGTCATGACCGCCCCGCCCTACAGCAGGACCTCCATGCTGGCGAATATCGTACGCGTGCTCGTGTTTCTCGTATTCGCCGTGGGTGCGGGACTGCTCGCCTATCTCGACGACCGAGTGCTCGGCGGGGTGATCGCCGCGCTCGCCGGCGGCCTCGTGCTGATCGGCTTTCTCTCCGTCATCGGCCTGATCTGGATCGGCCTGCGCGGCTTGTGGCGCACGCTGGTGACGCCGCCCGAGCCCGACGACGAGGAGGAGGAGCCGGCGCGGCCGCTCGCCGAGCGCGCCGCCTCGGGACGGCCCTAAAGCCCGTTCGACGCCTCGGGCACGGGGCGAGCGCGGTCGGCCGGCGTGCCGCCGAAACGGATCGCCGCCACGCGGCTGCCGAGCCGGATGCCGGGCCGCTCGATCCAGCGCTCGGCGAGCGCCGCGATCGGCACCGTCAGCGCGACGATCAGCAGTCCGAGCGGCACCCCGACCAACAGCGGATCACTGCCGCGCAACAGCGGATCGACGGCGATCAGCAGCGGCACGTTGAACAGATAGAGGCTGTAGCTGATGCGGCCGACGAAGCACGCCGTCGGGCGCCCGAGCAGCGTGCCGAACCCGCCGGCATGGCCGTGATGGAGGGCGCAGACCATGAGGCCGGCGCCGAGCTGCAGCGCCAGGAGCGCCGTGTTGGGCCCCGGGATCACGTGCCGGGCGAGCAGCACGACCACCAATGCGGCGGCGAACCAGCCGGCCGACAAGCGCCTGCCGAGCGCCGCGCCGAGCGGCGTCGCCACCAGGAAGCCCAGCGTGAACGGCAGGAGCTGCGATTTGATGGTCGCCACCACCGGCGCGAGCAGCGGAATCTTGGTGACCAGAAACGCCGCCAGAAAAACGCCGACGATGCCCCCCGGCCCGAATCGTTTTCCCGCCCAGGCGCTCGCCAGCACGAACGGGATCGCCAGCACCTCCACCTGCAGCGTCCAGGCCGGCCCGATGACGGCGGTGTCCAGCAAGGCGGCGTCGGCGGCGATCTGGCCGAGGGCCGGCGGGTTCCCCTGCGCGGCGAGCACCCCCGCCCCGAGCAGAACCGCGCCGATCAGCGCCGGATAGATGCGAAACAGCCGCCGCACCGGGAACGACAGCGGCGCCGGCCGCCGCTGCAGGCTGGCGTACAGCACCGCGCCGGACAGCACGAAGAAGATCGTCACCGCCGCCTCGCCATTGGCGAGCGCGAGCGCGGCCTTGATCGGAAGATCGGCTGCGTCCTGCAGACGGTGGACCGGCGGCGACAGAACCCGCGAGAGCAACGTGGGATCGGTGGCGAGGATGGCGTGATAGACGACCACCGCCGCCGCCGCACAGCCGCGCAAGCCGTCGAGCTGGTGATTTCTCGCCCCCGCCAAACCTTTCTCCCCCGGTGCCGGCCCTGTCGGTCGCGCGATCCGGTGGCCGGATCGCGGCACCCGCATCCCCACCGCGCTCGCGCCGGCGCGCGAGCCCACGTTCGTGAAGGCCGAATTTTCTCCCTAGTACTACCGTTGCGTCTTTTTGAGGGCTTCGGCATCATCGGCAC
>NZ_AKZI01000060.1 GCF_000293785.1 Rhodovulum sp. PH10
GATGAGGCCCGCACCGTGGCCTCGCCCTTCGAGATGCACTCCTGCGGAGCGCTCCTCAGGACGAGGTCGGACTCTGTCGCCGTTGGGATCAGTGCTCGGGCTCGGGGTCGAGTGCGGCGAGGTTGCGCAAAAGCTTGTCGAGATAGTGGATCGCGTGGATGCGGTCGTCGGTCGAGAAGCCGTCGAGCGCGGCGGCGTAATAGTCGTCGATCCGCGGCCGCATCTCCTCGGCCCACAGCGTCCGCCCGGCATCGGTGAGCTTGATCAGCCGGCTGCGATTGTCGCTCTCGGCGACGGTGCGGACGATGTGCCCCTGCGCCTCGAGGCGTGACAGCACGCCGGCGAGATTCTGCCGGCTGACCAGGAGATAGGCGGCGAGGTCGCCGACCGCCACGCCGTGCTCGAAGGCCGGCCGGGTCAGCGCGCCCAGAATCGCCCATTGCTGGGTGGTGACGCCGTGCGGCTCCAGCGCCTTGGTGCCGGTCTTGTGCATCATGTTGGCGCATTGGTAGAGTCGGAAGAACAGCCGGTTGCTCAGGCCCAGCGCCACGCCGTCGACCTTGTGGTTGTTTCTTGCTGCGTCTTTTTTCATCCGCGCGACCGCCGTGTCCGCCCGCCTCGTCGCGTAGTCCTGCCGCAGCCGGCGAATAAAGTAAATACATTGACATATATTCGGGCGGCCGGTATGCA
Organism: Rhodovulum sp. PH10; assembly: GCF_000293785.1. Lineage (GTDB taxonomy): Bacteria > Pseudomonadota > Alphaproteobacteria > Rhizobiales > Xanthobacteraceae > Rhodoplanes. The sequence continues at coordinate 691 of NZ_AKZI01000060.1, forward strand.
CGGGAGAGGGGCCGCGGCAAGCCGCGAAGCGCCACGAAACGAGAAAACGTGCCGATCACCCGTGCCGGGAAAAACCCGGCCGCGCGACACGAGGGAGGATGCCCGTGAGGGGACTCGACGGGAAGGTGGTCGTCGTCACCGGCGGCGCCGGTGGCATCGGGGCGGCGACCTGCGCCCGCTTCGCCGCCGAAGGCGCGCGGGTGGTGGTGGTCGACATCGACGAGGCGCGCGCCGAGCGGGTCGCCGGCGAGGTCACGGCAGCCCACCGCGCCGCGGGCGGCGAGGCGCTCGCCCGCACCGTCGACCTCGCCGATTTCGCCGCCACCGCCGCGATGGTCGCCGACATCGAGCAGACCGTCGGGCCGGTCGACGTCTTGGTCAACAATGTCGGCTGGGACGTGTTCACGCCGTTCCTGAAGAGCGGCCCGTCCTTCTGGGACAAGATCATCGACATCAATCTGCGCTCGGTGCTCAACATCACGCATCCGGTGCTCGCGTCGATGGTGGCGCGCAAGGCGGCCGGCCGGGTGGTGTCGGTCGCCTCCGATGCGGGCCGGGTCGGCTCGTCGGGCGAGTCGGTCTATGCCGCCTGCAAGGCCGGCATCATCGCCTTCTCGAAAACGCTCGCACGCGAGCACGCGCGGCACGGCATCACCTTCAACGTCGTCTGCCCCGGCCTCACCGAGACGGCGATGCTGGAGAGCTTCATGGACGGCGCCGGCGACAAGGAGAAGCTGCGCCAGGCGTTCGTGCGCGCGATCCCGATGGGGCGGTTCGGCAAGCCGGACGATCTGCCGGGCGCGATCCTGTTCTTCGCGAGCGACGATGCGGCGTTCGTCACCGGGCAGGTGATCTCGGTCTCGGGCGGCCTGACCATGCACGGCTGAGGAGACGCGCCATGACCGACACCAAAGCGTACGAGGACATCCTGTTCGACGTGACGGACGGCGTCGCCACCATCACCATCGATCGGCCCGACAAGTACAACGCCTTCCGTGGAAAGACCTGCGAGGAGCTGATCCACGCCTTCAACCGCGCCGGCTGGGACAAGTCGGTCGGCGTGATCGTGCTGGCGGGCGCCGGCGACAAGGCGTTCTGCACCGGCGGCGATCAGAGCGCGCACGAAGGCCAGTACGACGGGCGCGGCACCATCGGCCTGCCGATGGAGGAGATGCACTCGGTGATCCGCGACGTGCCGAAGCCGGTGATCGCCAAGGTGCAGGGGTTCGCGATCGGCGGCGGCAACGTGCTGTGCACGGTGTGCGATTTCACGATCGCGAGCGAGAAGGCGGTGTTCGGGCAGGTCGGCCCGAAAGTGGGCTCGGTCGATCCGGGTTTTGGAACGGCCTATCTCGCCCGCGTGGTCGGGGAAAAGAAGGCGCGAGAGATCTGGTATCTGTGCCGGCGCTACTCGGCTGCGGAAGCCTTGGCCATGGGCCTCGTCAATGCGGTGGTGCCGCACGAAAAACTCGACGAGGAGGTGGCGCGCTGGTGCGCCGAAATCCTCGACAAGAGCCCGACCGCGATCGCCATCGCCAAGCGCTCCTTCAATGTCGACACCGAGCACATCCGCGGCATTGCCGGGCTCGGGATGTACGCCGTCTCGCTCTATTACGACACCGAGGAGAGCAAGGAGGGCGGCAACGCCTTCCGCGAGAAGCGCAAGCCGGAGTTCCGCAAGCACGCGAAGAGGTGACCGGGCCTCGGGTCCGGTTTTTGGGGGAGACGCGACGCCCGCGCGAACAACGAAGGCCGGTGCACGGCCGCCCGCGCGGGTGCTTCACCGAAACGACGAGGGCGCATCATGCGACGGACGATCTTCGACACCGAGGATTTGATCGCGCTGCGCGACGTCGCGCGCCGCTTTGCGACCGAGCGGGTGGCGCCCGGCTATCGCGCGCGCGAGACGACGAAATCCTTCGGCGCCGATCTGGTGCGCGAGATGGGCGCGCTCGGCCTGATCGCGCCGGAGCTGCCCGAAGCGTATGGCGGCGCCGGCGCGAGCGTCTTGTGCTCCGGCGTGATCGTCGAGGAGATCGCGCGCGCCGACTTCAACGTCGCCTATGTGCCGATGCTCGCCTCGCTCACCGGCCAGGTGCTGGCGAAGCACGCCCCGCCGGCGCTCGCGCAAGAGTGGCTGCCGCGGCTGACCGCCGGCGAGATCGTGCTGTCGATCGCGCTCACCGAGCCGCGCGGTGGATCGGACGCCGCAAATCTCGGCCTCAGGATGGAGCGCGACGGCGACCACTTCGTTCTGAACGGCGAGAAGACCTCGATCTCGGCGGCCGACCAGGCGGCGGCCTGCGTGGTGTTCGCCCGCACCGGCCGGCCGGAGGATCGCGCCCGCGGCATCTCCGCCGTGCTGGTGCCGATGGATGCGCCGGGCGTCTCCACCACCCGCTTCACCGACATGGGCGAGCACGCGGTTGGCCGCGGCTCGATCTTCTTCGACGACGTGCGGGTGCCGGTCGAGAATCTGATCGGCGAGGAGAATCGCGGTTTTGTTCAGGTGATGCAGGGCTTCGATTTCTCGCGCGCGCTGATCGGGCTGCAATGCCTCGGCGTCGCCCGCCAAAGCCTCGACGAGACCTGGGCGCATGTCCGTGAGCGCACCGCCTTCGGCAAGCCGCTCGCCGCCTTCCAGGGCGTATCGCACCAGCTCGCGGCGCTCGACACGCAGGTCGAGGCGGCGCGCCTGCTCGCGATGAACGCGCTGTGGCTGAAGGACCAGGATCTGCCGCACACCGCCGAGGCGGCGATGTCCAAATGGTGGCCGCCGCTGCTCGCCTTCGAGACGATCCACTGCTGCCTCCTGATGCACGGGCACGCCGGCTATTCCGACGCGCTGCCGTTCGAGCAGCGGCTGCGCGACGTGCTGGGTCTGCAGATCGGCGACGGCACGGCCAACATCATGAAGACGATCGTCGCCCGCGAACGGGCCGGACGCACCGCCGTCGGCTGAGCCGGCGGCCTATTCGGAGAGTGCCACATGGACTTCGATGCCGTCTTGATGGAGCCGCGCCGCGCCGCGATGGAGGCGAACGGATTTTGGCACGGCAAGACGGTGAACGACTGCTTTGATGCGTGGCTCGCCGCCGCCCCCGATGCGCACGCGCTCACCGCGATCCGCGCCGCGACCGGCGAGCGGCGCGATTTTTTCGTGCGCGAGCTCGACCGGCTCGCCGACCGCGCCGCGGTGGGGCTTTACCGGCTCGGCGTACGCAAGGCCGACGTCGTCGCCTGCCAGATGCCGAACGGCTGGGAGTTCGTCGTCGCCGCGCTCGCCTGCGCCCGGATCGGCGCGGTGTTCGACCCGGTGATGCCGATCTTTCGCGAGCGCGAGCTGCGCTTCATGCTGAAGCACGGCGAGGCGAAGGTGTTTCTCGTTCCCGCCGTGTTCCGCAACTTCGACCATAAAGCGATGGCCGAGCGGATGCGGCCCGAGCTGCCCGATCTCGCTCATGTCGTCGTGCAAGGTGACGAGGACGAGACGTCGTTCGCGCGCCTGCTGCTCGATCCCGCCTTCGACGACGACCCGGACCGCCACGCGATCACCCACGACCACCGGCCGACAGCGAACGAGGTGTGCCAGCTCGTCTACACCTCCGGCACCACCGGTGAGCCGAAGGGGGTGATGCACACTGCGAATACCCTGTATTCCAACCTGATCCCCTATGCCGAGCGTCTCGGGCTCGGGGCCGACACGGTGGTGTTCATGGCCTCGCCGATGGCCCACCAGACCGGCTTCATGTACGGCCACCTGATGCCGCTCCACCTTCAGGCCCGCACGGTGCTGCTCGACAGCTGGGACAAGGCGCTCGCCGCGCGGCTGATCGCGGAGGAGCGCTGCACCTTCACGATGGCGGCGACGCCGTTCTTGTCCGATCTCGCCGGCGCGGTGGAGGAGGGCGGCATCGACAGCGCGAGCCTGCGCATCTTCGTGTGCGCCGGCGCCGCCATTCCGGGGCCAGTGGTCGCGCGGGCGCGCAAAATTCTCGGGGCAAAGATCGTGTCGGCCTGGGGCATGACCGAGAACGGCGCGGTGACGACGACCGATCCCGCCGACCCCGACGCGCGGTCGGTGGAGAGCGACGGCTGTCCGCTGCCCGGCATGGAGCTCGAGATCCGCAATGCCGACGGCACGCGTGCAGGCGACGGTGAGGAGGGCGCGCTGTTCGTGCGCGGCGCGTCGAACTTCGTCGGCTATCTGAAGCGGCCGCACTGGAACAATGTCGATGCGGACGGATGGTTCGACACCGGCGATCTCGCCAGGCGGGACGCCGCAGGCTACATCCGCATCTGCGGGCGCTCGAAGGACGTGATCATTCGCGGCGCCGAGAACATTCCTGTGGTGGAGGTCGAGTCGCTTCTGTTCGAGCACCCGGCGGTCGCGGCGGCGGTGGTGGTCGGCTATCCCGACGAGCGGCTCGGCGAGCGCGCCTGCGCCTTCGTCGTCCCGAAAGCCGGGCAAACCCTCACCTTTGCCGAGATGACCGCGTTTCTCGAGAACAGGCGGCTCGCGCGGCCCTATTTTCCCGAGCGGCTCGAGATTCGCGACTCGCTGCCGGCCACCGCCTCGGGCAAGATCCAGAAATTCGTGCTGCGGTCGATGCTGCGCGAGGAGACGAGCGCCGCACGCGCCGCGACGTGAGGCGCCACGACCGGATCGGAAAACGAGCCGGCGGCGAGACATTTTCGGCCGCCGGCGAGGTGTTGGAACAGGACAGGACGATGAAGGACACGAATGCGTTTCAGTGGGACGATCCGTTCCTCTTCGAGGAGCAGCTCTCCGAGGAGGAGCGGCTGATCCGCGACAGCGCCCGGGCCTATGCGCAGAGCAAGCTCGCGCCGCGCGTGCGCCAAGCGTTCCGCGAGGAGAAGACCGATCCGGCGATCTTCTCGGAGATGGGCGAGCTCGGTCTGCTCGGCGTGACGCTGTCGGAGAAGTACGGTGGCACCGGCGCCGGCTACGTCTCCTACGGCCTGGTCGCGCGCGAGATCGAGCGGGTCGATTCCGGCTATCGCTCGATGATGTCGGTGCAGGCGAGCCTCGTGATGTATCCGATCTTCGCCTATGGCAGCGAGGAGCAGCGGGAAAAATATTTGCCGAAGCTCGCCTCGGGCGAATGGATCGGCTGCTTCGGCCTCACCGAGCCGGACGCCGGCTCCGACCCCGCCGGCATGAAGACGCGGGCGGAGAAGATCGACGGCGGCTATCGCCTCACCGGCAGCAAGACCTGGATCTCCAACAGCCCGATCGCCGACGTGTTCGTGGTGTGGGCGAAGTCGGCGGCGCACGGCGGAAAGATCCGCGGCTTCGTGCTCGAGAAGGGCATGAAGGGGCTGTCGGCGCCGAAGATCGAAGGCAAGCTCAGCTTGCGCGCCTCGGTCACCGGCGAGATCGTGCTGGACGGCGTCGAGGTGCCGGAGGACGCGCTGCTGCCGAACGCCGAAGGCCTCGCCGGCCCGTTCGGCTGCCTCAACCGCGCGCGCTACGGCATCGCCTGGGGCACGCTCGGTGCGGCGGAGGCGTGCTGGCACGCCGCGCGGCAATACGGGCTCGACAGAAAACAGTTCGGCCGGCCGCTCGCACAGACCCAGCTGTTTCAGAAGAAGCTCACCGACATGCTCACCGAGATCACGCTCGGGCTGCAGGCGGTGCTGCGCGTCGGGCGGCTGTTCGAAGGCGGCAAGATGGCGCCGGAAATGATCTCGGTGATCAAGCGCAACAATTGCGGCAAGGCGCTGGAGATCGCCCGAATGGCCCGCGACATGCACGGCGGCAACGGCATCTCCGACGAGTTTCCGGTGATCCGCCACATGGTCAATCTCGAGACGGTCAACACCTACGAGGGGACGTACGACGTCCACACGCTGATCATCGGCCGCGCACAGACGGGGCTGCAGGCGTTCTTCTGATCATTTTCGCGGGACGGGCACGCCCGTCTCACAACTCGTCACGTGGTCTTCTCGACCGTCCTTCACGCGCGAAGCCTCCGGTTTCGCGCGTTTTCTTTTGCGCTCCCCGCGAGGCCGTCGAAGGCTCTCCGAAAAAGACCGAAAAGCCCGCTTGACAACCGGCCCGGTATCGAACGACCATTCAATACAGATTGAATGATCATTCAAAGGCGGAGCATGCTCGAGGTCCGGAGAAGTGGCGACACGGTGGTGGCGACGATGCGGCGGGCGCCGGTCAACGCGTTCGATCCGGCGCTGATCGACGCCTTCCACGCGATGCTGGACGGGCTCGAGGTCGCGCCCCCCACCGTGCTGCATGTGAGAAGCGGCGAGCGCGCCTTCTGCGCCGGCGCCGACATCAAGATGATGCGCGAGTATTTTCCGCTCGACGACTGCGCCGCGCGGATGGTCGCGCACGTCGCGCGGATGCAAACGCTGTTCGATCGCATCGAGCGGCTGCCGCTGGTGACGGTCGCGGAGATCGCCGGGCCGGCGCTCGGCGGCGGGCTCGAGCTCGCGCTCGCCTTCGATCTGCGCATCGCCGGCTACAGTGCGGCGCTCGGCCTGCCGGAGGCGCGCATCGGCTTGGTGCCCGGCGCCGGCGGCACGCAGCGGCTGACGCGCCTGTGCGGGGCGGGCACCGCCAAGCGGATCGTGCTCGGCGGCGACACGGTCGACGGCGCGACCGCCGAGCGGCTCGGCCTCGTTCAGTGGGCGGTGCCGGACGCCGAGCTTACCGCCTTCGCCGCCGCGACGGTCGGGCAGATCGCCGGCCTGTCCGGCACCGCGCTCGCGGCGGCCAAGCGCTGCATCGCGGCGCCCGAGGCGCCGATCGACACCGGGCTTTTGATCGAGCGGCTGGAGACGCAGCGGCTCTACGAGAACCAGGACACGCGCGACCGTGTCCACGCGTTCCTGAACGCGAGGGGAGGGGGGACATGAGCTTTTCGGGAAAGACCGTGGTGGTGACGGGGGCGGCCTCCGGCATCGGGCTCGCCACCGCGGAAGCGTTCGCGGCGCAAGGCGCGCGCGTGGTGATCGCCGACATCGCCGTCGAGAAGGCGCAAGCCGAAGCCGAGCGGATCGGCGCGGGGGCGGTGGCGATCGCGCTCGACGTCACCAAGGACGAGTTGATCGCCGCCTTCGCGAAAACGCTCGCCGATGGCGTGGGCGACGTCGACGTGCTCGCCAACGTCGCCGGCTGGGGCAAGATCCAGCCGTTCCTCGAGAACGACGCGGCCTTCTGGGACACCGTGGTCGGCGTCAATTTCATGGGGCCGGTGAAGCTCACGCGGGCGCTGCTGCCGGGCATGATCGGCCGTGGCGGCGGGCGCATCGTCAACGTGTCGAGCGACGCCGGCCGGGTCGGCTCGCTCGGCGAGACGGTGTATTCGGGCGCAAAAGCCGGCATCATCGGCTTCTCGAAGGGGCTCGCCCGCGAGGTGGCGCGCCACGCGATCACCGTCAACTGCGTCTGCCCCGGCCCGACCGACACGCCGCTGCTCGCCAAGGTGCCGGAGAAGCACCAGGAGGCGTTCGTGCGGGCGACGCCGATGCGGCGGCTGGCAAAGCCGTCCGAGATCGCTCACGCGATCCTGTTCTTCGCCTCGGAGGAGGCGGGCTTCGTCACCGGGCAGGTGCTCAGCGTCAGCGGCGGCTTGGCGATGGCGGGGTGATGTTCGTCACCGGCGCAGAGTGGACAAAGGCGCGGACGCGCCGTGCCCACGAGCCATCGAGATCGATATCTTGCGGGTGAGAGGGTGTGCACGCTTCGCTCTGCCCACGCCACGGGTCGCAAACAAATCACGTCATATCGGGAGGAAACAATCATGCGCATGTTCGACGCACGGTCCTACGTGCCGACCCATTTCAAATGGGAGGTCGAGGGCAAGATCGGCATCGTCACCTTGAACCGTCCGGAGCGGAAGAACCCGCTCACCTTCCAGTCCTACGGCGAGCTTCGTGATTTCTTCCGCGATCTCGTCTACGCCAAGGACATCAAGAGCATCGTGATCACCGGCGCGGGCGGCAATTTCTGCTCGGGCGGCGACGTGCACGAGATCATCGGCCCGCTGGTGAAGATGCAGGAGGCGGGCGACACCGACGGCCTGCTGACCTTCACGCGGATGACCGGCGATCTCGTCAAGGCGATGCGCGCCTGCCCGCAGCCGATCGTCGCGGCAGTGGACGGCGTGTGCGCCGGCGCCGGTGCGATCCTCGCGATGGCCTCCGATCTCCGCCTCGGCACACCGAAGACCAAGACCGCGTTCCTGTTCGTGCGGGTCGGCCTCGCCGGCGCCGACATGGGCGCGTGCGCGATCCTGCCCCGCATCATCGGCCAGGGGCGCGCCTCGGAGCTGCTCTACACCGGCCGCGCGATGACCGCCGACGAAGGCGAGCGCTGGGGTTTTTACAACAAGCTGGTCGAGCCGGACGCCGTGCTCGCCGAGGCAAAAACGCTCGCCGCCTCGCTCGCCGCCGGCCCCACCTTCGCGCACGCGATGACCAAGACCTGCCTGCAGGCCGAGTGGCACATGACGGTCGACCAGGCGATCGAGGCGGAGGCGCAGGCCCAGGCGATCTGCATGCAAACGAAAGACTACGGCCGCGCCTATCGGGCGTTCGTCGAGAAGCGGCAGCCGGTGTTCGAGGGCGACTGATGGACCGTGGTTTCCTCGACTGGCCGTTTCTTCCCGACGACGCGGCGGCGGTCTACGATCGCGCGACCGCGTTCGCGACGGAGACCGCGCCGGGTCTGTTCGATCCGCGCGACGAGCGGCGGGAGGCGGTGGCGGACGCCTGCCGCGCGCTGGTCGCGGCGATGGGGCGAGCCGGCCTGCTCGGCGTCGCGACGGCGCTCGCCGCGCCGCTGTCGGCCCGCCGGCTGTGCCTGTCCCGCGAGGCGTTGGCACGGCAGCACGCGCTGGTCGACTTCGCCTTCGCGATGCAGGGCCTCGGTTCCGGGCCGATCGGGCTGTTCGGCAGCGACGAGCAGAAGGCGGCCCACCTTCCGGGCGTCGCGGCCGGCGGCGCCATCGCCGCCTTCGCGCTGTCGGAGCGGGAGGCGGGTTCCGACGTCGCGGCGCTCGCCACCACCGCCCGCAAGGACGGCGCCGACTATGTGCTCGACGGCCAGAAAACCTGGATCTCGAACGCCGGCATCGCCGGGCTCTACGTCGTGTTCGCCCGCACCGGCGAGGGCAACAAAGGCTTGTCGGCCTTCGTCGTCGAGGCCGGCACGCGTGGTCTCACCGCGACCTACTCGATCGACGTCACCGCGCCGCATCCGCTCGGCGTCGTCGTGCTGGAGAACTGCCGCGTGCCGGCGCGCGCGATGATCGGCGCACCGGGCGACGGCTTTCGCATCGCGCTCGGCACGCTCGACGTGTTTCGCGCGACCGTCGGCGCGGCCGCGCTCGGCTTTGCCCGGCGCGCGCTCGAGGAGACGATTGCGCACGTGTCGGAGCGGCGCCTGTTCGGCGCCCGCCTCGCCGACATGCAGCTCACCCAAGGGGCGATCGCCGAGCGGGCGACCGCGACCGACGCCGCAGCGCTGCTCGTCTACCGCGCCGCGTGGCGCAAGGATTCGGGCCACCGCGTCACCCGCGAGTCGGCGATGGCAAAACTGTTTGCGACCGAGGAGGCGCAGAAGACCGTCGACCTCGCGGTGCAGCTCTTTGGCGGCCTCGGCGTCGTGCGTGGCACGGTCGCCGAGCGGCTCTATCGCGACGTGCGCGCGCTGCGCATCTACGAGGGCGCGAGCGAGATCCAGAAGCTGGTGATCGCCCGCAGCCTTCTCGCCGCGTGAAGACGATGGAGAGATACGCCATGAGCGACGCGAAGGCGGTGATCGTCACCGGGGCGAGCCGCGGCATCGGTGCGGCGATCGCGCTCGAGCTCGCGCGCCGCGGCCACACGGTCGGCTGCCTCTCTCGCCAGGGGCACGGACCCGAGGGCATCGACGCGCCGGCGGAGATTTGCGCGCGGCTGGTCCCGCTCGCCGCCGACATCTCCGATCCTCCGGCGGTCGAGGCGGCGTTCGCCGCCTTCGCGGAAAAAGCCGGACGGATCGACGCGCTCGTCAACAATGCCGGCATTCATCGCGAGGCGCCGTCCGACCGCCAGCCGATCGCCGCGTTCGAGGAGATGCTCGCGGTCAACACCACGGCGACGTTTGCCGCCTGCCAGCGGGTCTTTCCGTATCTGAAGGCGGCCGGCGGGCTGATCGTGAACATCGGCTCGATGTTCGCCGAGCAGGGGGTGCGGCGCAACGCCGCCTATTGCGCCTCCAAGGCCGCGGTCGCCGCGTTCGGCCGCTGCCTCGCGGTGGAATGGGCGAGGCACGGCATCCGCGTGCTCACGGTTGCGCCGGGCTATGTCGAGACCGACATCACGAGAGACTCGCTCGCCTCCGCAAAAGTGCGCGACTTCCTCGCCGCCCGCATCCCGGCCGGCGGCCCGGCGAAGCCCGACGCCATCGCCCGGCTGATCGCCGCCCTGGTGGGCGAGGACATCCCGTTTCTCACCGGCGAGACCATCCATGTCGACGGCGGCCAGCGCATCGCCCTCTGAAGGCACGGGAGCGGCGACGGTGCGCCTTGCCGTCGCGGTTGAATTGTCGTCCGATCGCTGCGACAAGCAACGAGCGGCGGGCGCGTTCGGCCGGCCGAGACAATCGGGAGGGGCGCGTGGCGAGACGACCGTCGATCCGGGATCAGCGAGACCGGGATCAGCGAGACACGGCCGGCGCGCCGCCCGAGGACGCCGCGGTGCCGAGTCATTCGGCCGACGCCGACCTCACCAAGCGCCGCCGCAAGCAGATCGTCGGTGCCGCCGTCCATCTGTTCTCGCGCAAGGGCTATTACCGCACGACCATGCAGGAGATCGCCCGGCGCGCGCGGATGAGCGCCGGGCTGATCTATCACTATGCCCGCACCAAGGAGGACGTGCTGCTGCTCGCGCTGCTGCACGTCATCAACACCTATCGCGAGCAGGTCCCGCCGGCACTCGAGGGGATCGACGATCCGCTGGCGCGGTTTCGCGCGGTCCATGCCGCCTTCTGCCGGGTGGTCGCCGAGAACATCGACGCGACCGTGCTGGTCTATCGCTCGACCAACAGCCTGCCGTCGGAGCAGCGCGCGATCGTCAAGCGTGGCGAGCTCGAGACCGGCGAGATGATCGCCCAGACGATCCGCGACTGCATGGCGGCCGGCTTGTTTCGCGACCTCGACGTCGAGCTCGCGACTTATCAGGTGTTGATGAACGTCCATATGTGGGCGCTGAAGAACTGGCACCTGAAGACGCGCTTCGACGTCGATGCCTACATCGCCGAGAGCGCCGACCTCTTGGTGCGCGGCTTTGCGTCGGCGGAGGGGTTGCGGCGGCATCTCGCGGGCGACGGAAGGCCGGCGGCGTCGTTGAAAGCGATCGCAAAGCCGTAACGACGGCCCTCTCCTGGTCGGATCGACGACGCGGCGCCCCGCGCCGCCGCACGGCGCATCGTATTCGCGCGAAAATGCCGGCCCGGGTGCGGCTGCGACAGCCGAATTCTCGTGAATGCAGCGCAGCAATCGTATTCTGGTACTTGTATGCGCATTATTGCCCGTGTATGATTTCTTCACCCCCGAAACAGGCCGTGCCCGACACCTCGGGCGCGGCGACGCGATCCATTGCCGGCGCATCGCGCGTCGGTGAACCGTGGTCCGCGCGGCGCAGCCCGCCGCGCCGAACGACACGCGATCGGGGGTGACGCCGCCACAGGCACGACGGAACCGCCGGACCACGGGCCTTTCGCGAGGCGCGTGCGCTCGACCGGCGGCGCGAGAAGAATTTCAAGAAGAGCACGCGAATTTCATCGTCGGCGGCAAAAAGCCGTCGAGCAAAAAAAGTTTCAGGAGGACGCCCGTGTTCGAACAGATGCCGCGCGGCTCGCGCCGCCGCTTTCTCGCAACCGCTGCCGCTGCCGCCGGCGTCGCCGCCGTCGGCCTTCCGCGTGTCGCCATCGCCGCGCCGCCGCGCCTGAAGATCGGCCTGATGCTGCCGTTCAGCGGCACCTATGCCATCCATGGCGAGACCGTCGCCGACGCCATCAAGCTGCGGGTCGCCGAGCTCGGCGGCAAGCTCGGCGGCGCCGAGGTCGAGTTCGTCCGCGTCGACGACGAGTCCTCGCCGCCCAAGGCGAAGGACAACGCCGCCAAGCTGATCGTCAAGGAAGGCGTCGACGTGCTGATCGGCACCATCCATTCCGGCGTCGCCGAGGCGATGGTGCAGGTCGCCCGCGAGGAGGGCACGCTGACGCTGGTGCCCAACGCCGGCTCCAACCGCATCACCCGCGCGCTGTGCGCGCCCAACATCTTCCGCACCTCGTTCTCCAACTGGCAGGCCAACCAGCCGGGCGGCCCGATGGTGCTCGACGCCGGTCACCGCAACGTCGTGCTGATGTCGTGGAACTACGCCGCCGGCAAGGAGATGATGGAGGGCTTCCGCGAGTCGTTCACCGCGGGCGGCGGCACCGTCGTCAAGGAGTTCATGCCGGACTTCCCGAAGGACGAGTTCCAGCCTTATCTCACCGAGATCGCCGCGCTCAAGCCGGATGCCGTCTACGCCTTCTACTCCGGCGGCGGCGCGCTCAAGTTCATCAAGGATTACGCGGCGGCCGGCCTGCAGGGAAAAATCCCGCTCTACGGCCCGGGCTTCCTCACCGATGGCGTGCTGAACGCAGCCGGTCCGGCCGCCGAGGGCATCACCACGGTGCTGCATTACGCATCGACCCTCGACAACCCGATCAACAAGAAATTCCGCGCCGACTTCGAGAAGACCTCCGGCCGCGAGGTCGACGTCTTCGCCGTGCAGGCCTACGACGCGGCCTCCCTGCTCGCGCAGGGGCTCGCCGCGGTCGAGGGCGACATCAAGGCGCGCAAGGCTTTGTTCGCCGCGATGGAGAAGGCCGAGATCGACAGCCCGCGCGGAAAGTTCCGCTTCTCCCGCGCCCACAATCCGATTCAGGATTTCTATCTCCGGCGTGTCGAGAACGGCGAGGAGAAGGTGCTCGGCATCGCCGCCAAGGCGGTCGAGGATCCCGCGACCGGCTGCAAGGCCTGATCCAAAAACCCATCGTCCCCGGCGGCGCGCGGCCTACGCGCGTCGTCCGCTGCCTGCGATCGGAGCAGCCTCGCATGGACGTCGGCGCGTATTACCTCATTCAGATTCTCAACGGCGTCCAGTACGGCTTCCTGCTGTTCCTGGTCGCCAGCGGGCTCACGCTCGTGTTCGGCATCATGGGCATCGTCAATCTCGCGCACGGTGCCTTCTACATGATCGGTGCCTATCTCGCCTTCTGGCTCGACGCGGTGACCGGGAACTTCTTCCTCGCGCTCGCGCTCGGCGTGCCGATCAGCGTGCTGCTCGGCCTCGTGGTGGAGCGCATCGGCTTCACTCATCTCTATCGCCGCGACCACCTCTATCAGGTTCTGTTCACCTTCGGCCTGATCCTGGTGCTCGGCGAGGTGCGCAGCATTCTGTGGGGCAACGACGTGCACGGCGTCGACGTGCCGCCGCTGCTGTCCGGCTCGATCACGCTGACCGACACCCAGGTCTATCCGGTCTACCGGCTGTTCGTCTCGCTCGCCTGCGTGGTGATGGCGGTCGCGCTCGGCGGCGTCATCCGCTACACCCGGCTCGGCATGATGATCCGCGCCAGCGCCTCCAATCGCGAGATGGTGCAGGTGCTCGGCCTCGACGTGAACCGCCTGTTCATGGTCGTGTTCGGCCTCGGCGTCGGGCTCGCCGCCTTCGCCGGCATGATCGCCTCGCCCGTCAACTCGCTGCACCCGTCGATGGGCGACGAGATCCTGATCGTCTCGTTCGTGGTGGTGGTGATCGGCGGCGTCGGCTCGATCGTCGGCGCCTTCTGGGCGGCGATGCTGATCGGGCTCGCCGACACCTTCGGCGCCGTCTTCCTGCCGGAGGCGGCCGGCGTCGTCGTCTACGCGCTGATGGCGATGGTGCTGGTGTGGCGGCCGCGCGGCCTGTTCGCGGGATGATCGGCATGTCGCACCGTTCGCCCCTTCTGCCGCTCCTGTTCGCGCTGGTGTGCATCGGCATCGCGCTGTACCCGCTGGTCGGTGACGCGTTCTATGTCCGCCTGGCCGCCAAGATCGTGGTGCTCGGCATTCTCGCGATGAGCCTCGATCTTCTGGTCGGCTTCGCCGGCCTCGTCAGCATGGGGCATGCCGCCTTCTCGGGGGCCGCCGCCTATGTGGTCGCCGCGCTGATCAACAAGGCCGGCGTCACCGATCTGCCGACGCTGCTCGCCGCGAGCCTCGCCACCGCCGGTGTGACCGCGCTGGCGATCGGCTGGATCAGCGTCCGCACCTCGGGCATCTATCTGATCATGATCACCCTGGCGCTCGGCCAGATGGTGTTCTTCTTCTTCCACGACGTGTCGTTCTGGGGCGGCGCCGACGGCGTCAATCTCGACGCCAAGCCGGTTCTGGCGATCGCCGGCATCGAGCTGATCGACCTGTCGGACCGCACGGTCTTCTATTATGTCGCGCTCGCCTGCCTGGTCGGCACCTTCGTGCTCCTGTCGGTCGTGCTGCAGTCGCCGTTCGGTCAGGTGCTGCGCGGCGTGCGGATCAACGAGGGGCGGACCCGCGCGCTCGGCCACGACGTCCAGCGCTACAAGCTCGCCGCCTTCGTCCTCGCCGGGCTGATCGCCGGGCTCGCCGGTTTTCTCGAGGTCGCGCGCAGCGGCTTCGTGTCGCCGGCGCATCTCGGCTGGCACGAGTCGGCCACGGTGCTGATCGTCGTCATCCTCGGCGGCATGGGCACGCTGGTCGGCCCGGTGATCGGCGCCTTCGCGCTGGTTTTCCTGGAGGACTGGGCGGCCGAGCTGACCGACCATTGGAAGCTGATCGTCGGCCTGTTCGTCATCGCCGTCGTGCTGTTCCTGCCGAACGGGCTGGTCGGCCCGCTGGCGCGCAGCGGCGGCCGCGAGGGATTGGGCAAGGCGCTCGCCCGCCTGTGGAACGCGCCGGCCCGTCTGTTCGGGCGCACCCCGGCGAAGCGGCGCGACGACCTCCCGCAGGAGAGTGCCGGCGATGCCTGAGACGATCCTCGAGACCCGCGACCTGTCGCGCCGGTTCGGCGGCCTGCGCGCCGTCTCCGCCGTGTCGCTCGCCTTCGAGCGGGGCGTCGTGCACGCCATTCTCGGCCCCAACGGCGCCGGCAAGACCACGCTGATCAACATGCTGTCGGGCGACCTGCCGCCGACCGACGGAAAAATCCTGTTCGAAGGCGCCGACGTCACCGGCCTGCCGGTGCACGTGCGGGCAAGGCGCGGCATCGGGCGCAGCTATCAGAAGACCAACATCCTGCCCGAGCTGACGTGTCTCGAGAACTGCTGGCTCGGCGCGCAGGCGCGGCTTCCCGGTTGGCTCAACATGGTGCGTCCGGCGCGGCGCTATCGGGACGTGCAGGCGCGCGCCGAGCGGGCGCTCGGGCTGTGCGGGCTGGAGGCGCGCGCCGGCACGCAGGCCGCGACCCTCAGTCACGGCGAGATGCGCCAGCTCGAGATCGGCATGATGCTCGCGACCGAGCCGCGGCTCTTGCTGCTCGACGAGCCGCTCGCCGGCATGGGGGTGGAGGAATCCTGGCGGGTGATCGATCTCCTGAAGACGCTCGCGCGCGATCACACGCTGATCCTGATCGAGCACGACATGGATGCGGTGTTCTCGATTGCCCAGCGCATCACCGTGATGGTCAACGGCTGCGAACTGGAGACCGGCACGCCGGAGCAGATTCGCACGAGCGTCGCGGTGCGCGACGCCTATCTCGGCGAGGAGCTGGCGGCATGACCGACACGCCGATCATCGAGGCGCTCGGCCTCCACACCCATCTCGGCTCGAGCCATATCCTGCACGGCGTGTCGCTCGCGGTCGGCCGCGGCGAGGCGGTGTGCCTGCTCGGCCGCAACGGCATGGGCAAGACGACGACGCTGCGCACCATGCTCGGCCTCGTCGCCCCGAGCCGGGGCGAGATCCGGGTGAACGGCGAAACGGTCACCGGCGCGCCGCCGCAGACGATCGTGCGCAAGGGCATCGCGCTGGTGCCGGAGGGCCGCGGCGTCTTCCCGAACCTCACCGTGCGCGAAAACCTGATCATGGCCGCGCGCGCCGGCGTCGATGGCCGCCGCGACTGGACCTTTGCACGCGTGCTGGAGACCTTTCCGCGGCTCGCCGAGCGGCTCGACAATCTCGGCAACCAGCTCTCCGGCGGCGAGCAGCAGATGATTACCATCGGCCGCGCGCTGATGACCAATCCCGACCTGATCATTCTCGACGAGGCGACCGAAGGCTTGGCGCCGCTGGTACGGAAAGAAATCTGGTCGGTGATCAGAACGATCCGCGCGTCCGGCATCGCGACGCTCGTGATCGACAAGAACATCAAGGATCTGCTCGGCCTGTGCGACCGCGCGCTGGTGATGGTGAAGGGCCGGATCGTGCTCGACGGTGCGACCGCCGATCTCGCCGAGGATCACGACGCGCTGATGCGGCACCTGAGCCTGTGAGGACGAGCGGACGATGCGAGGCACCCCGATCATGAAAGAGGATGTCACGACGCTGCGGCTGCCCGGCCTGTCGGTCGATACGTCGCGATCCCCGGCCGAGTTCTCGTTCGGCCCCGGCTTCAACGCCGCCTCCGCCTTCATCGACCGCCATCTCGCCGAAGGGCGCGGCGACAAGGTGTTCATCCGCCCGGTGTCGGGCCGCACCGTCACCTTCGCGGCGCTGGTCGCCGGCGTGAACCGATGCGGCAACGTCTTGCGCACGCTCGGGCTCGTGGCGGGCGAGCGCATGCTGATGGTGGTGAAGGATTGCCCGGAGTTCTACTTCCTGCTGTGGGGTGCGATCAAGGCCGGCATCGTGCCGGTGCCGCTCAACACGCTGCTGCGCACCGGCGACTACCGCTACATGATCGGGGACTCCGGCTGCGCCGCGATGGTGTGGAGCGCCGAATTCTCCGCCGAGGTTCTGCCCGCAGTGCAGGCCGCGCGGCCGGGCTTGCGCGTCGCGCTGCCGGTCGAGGACGGCAAGGAGACAATCACGGGATCACCTCTCCCCGTCGGGGAGAGGGAGCAGGCTGCGGCTCTGGCCGAGATCGTTTCACCGTCCGGCGGGTCGAACACCCTCGCCTCGCTGATGGCCGGGGCGTCGGACGAGCTCGACGTCGTGCCGGCCTCCGCCGAGACGCCGTGCTTCTGGCTCTACTCGTCGGGCTCGACCGGGCGGCCGAAGGCGGTGGTGCATCGGCATCGTGATCCCGCGGTGTCGAGCCAGTGGTACGGCCGCGAGGTGTTGGGCATTGGCGAGGACGACGTCACCTTCTCGGCTTCAAAACTGTTCTTCGCCTACGGCTTCAACAATTCCGGCATGGTGCCGCTGTGGACCGGCTCGTCGGTGGTGCTGCTCGACGGCAAGCCGACGCCGCAGAACACCTTCGACGTGATCGAGAAATTCCGGCCGACGCTCTATTACGGCATTCCGACGCTCTATGCGGCGCAGCTGCAGGCGATGGAGAGCACGACGCCAAATCTCTCGTCGTTGCGCGTCTGCGTCTCGGCCGGCGAGCCCCTGCCGCCCGACATTTTTCTGCGCTGGAAGGCGCGCACCGGCCACAAGATCCTCGACGGCATCGGCTCGACCGAGGCGATGCACATCTTCATCACCAACCGTCCGGAGGATGCGCGGCCCGGCGTCAGCGGTCGCCCGGTGCCCGGCTTCACCGTGCGCATCGTCGACGAGCTGGGCGCGGAGCTGCCGCCCGGCGAGCCCGGCCGCCTGCAGGTGAAAGGGCTCTCCACTGCGTTGTGCTACTGGAACAACCCGGAGAAGACCGCCGCCACCATGCAGGGCGACTGGCTCGACACCGGCGACACCTACAGCCGCGACGCCGAGGGCTTCTTCCGCTACTGCGGCCGCTCCAACGACATGCTGAAGGTCGGCGGCATCTGGTGCTCGCCGATCGAGATCGAGAGCTGCCTCGCCAGCCACCCGGACGTGCTGGAGGCCGCGGTGATCGGCGTGCCGGACGGCGACGGCCTCGTGAAACCCGAGGCGTGGATCGTGCCGTGCGACGGCGTGCGGCCGAGCGAGAGTTTTGGCGACGCGCTGATGCGCCACTGCAAGAGCACGCTCGCGCCCTACAAGTTCCCGCGCAAGATCCACTTCCTGGACGAGCTGCCGAAAACCGCCACCGGAAAGATCCAGCGCTATCGCCTGCGCCGCCTGTTCGAGGAGACGACGTGATGCACGACCCCAATGTTCGCGCGTCCGGCGCGCGGGTGCGGAAAAAATCGGTTCTGGCGCTGACGCTGAACGGCCGTGCGCGCGAGGATTTCGTCGCGGACGGGATGCTGCTCGTCGACTATCTGCGCGAGGTCGCCGGGCTCACCGGCACCAAGCAGGGCTGCGACGGCGGCGAGTGCGGCGCCTGCACCGTGCTGGTCGACGACCGGCCCCGGCTCGCCTGCTCGACGCTCGCCCATCAGGTCGCCGGCCGGCGGGTGGAGACCATCGAAGGCCTCGCCCGCAACGGCCGGATGAGCCGGCTGCAGCAGATGTTTCACGAAAAGCTCGGCGCCCAGTGCGGCTTTTGCACGCCCGGCATGATCATGGCGGCAGAAGCCCTGTTGCGCCGCGACCCCGATCCGACGCCGGAGAGGATCAGGCAAGCGCTCGCCGGAAATCTGTGCCGCTGCACCGGCTATGTGAAGATCGTCGAGGCGGTGCGCGCCGCCGCCGAGACACCGGTCGGGTCGGAGGGCGCGCGATGACGACGCTGGTCCGTCCGCCGCGCATCGGCACCAAGACGCCGCTGGTCGACGGCATCGAGAAGGTCACCGGCCGCGCCAAATTCACCGCCGACCTCCCGGCCGCCGACGCCTTGGTCGGAAAGATCCTGCGCAGTCCGGTCGCGCACGGACTTCTGCGCAGCGTCGATACGAGCGCCGCGGAGCGGCTGCCGGGCGTCGTCGCCGTCGTCACCGGCGACGATTGCGCGGTGCCGTTCGGCGTGCTGCCGATCGCGCGAACCGAGTATCCCTTGGCGCGTGAAAAGGTGCGCTATCGCGGCGAGCCGGTGGCCGCGGTGGCGGCGGTCGACGAGGAGACCGCGCTCGAGGCGCTGAAGCTGATCGTGCTCGAGATCGAGCCGCTGCCGGTTTATGTCGATCCCGCAAAGGCGCGGGCGGCCGACGCCGTTCTCTTGCACGACAACAAGCCGAACAATATCGAGCGCGCGGTGCACAGCGCGTTCGGCGACCTCGAGGCCGGGCTCGCCGCGGCCGATCTCGTGAGAAAGCGCCGCTTCTCGTTTGCCGAGGTGAATCACGCGCATCTCGAGCCGAACGCGACGCTCGCAGAATACGATCCCGAGCGCGGCTGGCTGACGCTGCACAGCACGACGCAGGTGCCGTATTACGTGCATCTCACCGTCGCGCAGTGCCTCGAGATGGACACCTCGCGCGTGCGCGTGATCAAGCCGTTCCTCGGCGGCGGGTTCGGCGCCCGCACCGAGGCGCTCGGCTTCGAGGTGATCGCGGCGCTGCTCGCACGAAAAGCCGGCGGCACGGTGCGGCTTCTGCTGTCGCGCGAGGAGACGTTTCTCTGTCACCGCGGCCGCCCGCAGGCCGACATCGTGCTCGAGCTCGGCATGATGCGCGACGGCCGGCTCACCGCTTGCGTCGCCGAATGCACCCAGCGCGGTGGCGCCTATGCCGGCTACGGCATCATCACGATTCTCTATGCCGGCGCGCTGCTGCACGGGCTCTACGACATCCCGGCGATCAAGTACGACGGCTGGCGCGTCTACACCAACACGCCGCCATGCGGGGCGATGCGCGGCCACGGCACCGTCGACATGCGCGCGGCCTTCGAGGCGTTGCTCGACGAGATGGCGGAGGAGCTCGGGCTCGATCCGTTCGAGGTGCGCCGCCGCAATCTGCTCACCGCACCGACCACCACGCTGATGGCGCAGAAAGTGATGAGCTACGGCCTCGGCGAATGTCTCGACCGGGTCGAGCAGGCGTCGGGCTGGAAGGAGCGTCGGAAGAGCATGCCGCCGGGACGGGGACTCGGGCTCGCCTGCTCGCACTTCGTCTCCGGCACCTCGACGCCCAAGCACTGGACCGGCGAGCCGCACGCGGTGATCAATCTGAAGCTCGATTTCGACGGCGGCGTCACCGTGCTCACCGGCGCCTCCGACATCGGCCAGGGCTCCTCCACCATCGCCGCGCAGGTGGTCGGCGAGGTGTTGGGCTGCGATCTCGGCCGCATCCGCGTGGTCTCGACCGACAGCGCGCTGACGCCGAAGGACAATGGCAGCTACTCCTCGCGCGTCACCTTCATGGTCGGCAATGCGGCGATCGCCGCGGCGGAGACTCTGAAACGCATTCTGGTCGAGGCGGCGGCGAAGAAACTCGAGGCGGCGCCCGAGGACATCGAGTGTGGCGACGAGGTGTTCCGCGTCGTTCATGCGCAGGAGCCGGGGCAGGATTCCGGCCTCTCGTTCGGCGACGTGGTGAGAGAGGCGCTGATCGACACCGGCACCATCACCGTGAAGGGCACCTTCACCTGCCCGAAGGAGTTCCAGGGCGACAAGGCGATTCGCGGCAGCGCGATCGGCGCCTCGATGGGTTTTTCCTACGCGGCGCAGGTGGCGGAGGTGTCGGTCGATCCGGTCACCGCCAAGGTGACGGTGCACAAAGTGTGGGTCGCCGCCGATGTCGGCCGCGCGCTCAATCCGCTCGCCGTCGAGGGCCAGGTGCAGGGCGCGGTGTGGATGGGGCTCGGCCAGGCCTTGTCGGAGGAGACGCGGTTCGACGACGGTCGCGGGCTCGCGACCAATCTGCTCGACTACCGCGTGCCGACCATGGCCGAGAGCCCGGACGTCGCGGTGTTCATCGTCGAGAGCATCGATCCGAACGGGCCGTTCGGCGCCAAGGAGGCGAGCGAGGGCGCGCTCGCCGGCGCAGTCGGGGCGGTGATGAACGCGGTCGCCGCCGCGACCGGCGTGCGGCCGACGGCGACGCCGCTGACGCCCGACCGCGTCGCCGACCTCATGGACGCCAAGGAGCGGCAGGCGGCCGCCAAGGGGAGCACGCCATGACGCTGATGCCCGCATTCCGGCTGCACCGGCCGGACACGCTCGCCGAGGCGGTCGCCGCGCTGGCGGAGACGCCGGGCGGAAAGCCGCTCGCCGGCGGCACCGATCTCCTGGTGAATATCCGGCGTGGCATGGCCGATCCGCCGGCGCTGGTCGATCTCACGAATGTCGGCGGGTTGGATGACCTCGTTGTGAGCGAGGCGGGATTGCGGCTCGGCGCCACCGTCACGCTCGCCCACATCGCCGAGGACGAGGGCATTCGCGCGGGCTGGCCGGCGCTGGCAGCGGCCGCGGAAGCGGTCGCCGGCCCGACCCACCGCGAGGCGGCGACGCTCGCCGGCAATCTGTGCCAGGAGACGCGCTGCATCTTCGTCAATCAGAGCGAGTGGTGGCGAGCCGGCAACGGGTTTTGCCTCAAGATCGAGGGCGACGTCTGTCACGTCGTCAAGAAGAGCCTGCGCTGCTACGCGGTCTATGCCGGCGACGTCGCGCCGGTGCTGATGGTGCTCGGCGCCGAGGCGGAAATCCTCGGACCCGCCGGAACCCGGAGGCTGGCGCTCGCGAGCTTCTTTCACGAGGAGGGGCGGAGCCATCTCGCGCTGGCGCCGGGCGAGATCGTCACCGCGGTGCACGTGCCGCCGCCGAACGGCGCCGTCGCTGGTTATGCAAAGGTGCGGGTGCGCGAGGCGATCGACTTTCCGCTCGCGGGCGTCGCCGTCGCGCTGCGGCGCGAGGGGGATCGTCTCGCCTCGGTGACGGTGGCGCTCACCGGCGTCGCCTCGGCGCCGGTGCTGGTGCCCGGGCTCGACCGGCTCGCCGGGACCACATGGTCGGAGGACAGCGCCAAGACGCTCACCGACGCCGTGCGCAAAAGCTGCAACGCGGTGAAGACCACCGTGACGACGCCGAACTATCGCCGCCGCGTCGCCGCCGCCTCCGCCGTGCGGCTCGCGGGCGACCTCTGGGCCGCCGCCGGCGAAGGGAATGCCTCGTGACGAAACCGTTCGCAGGCATCGGCACACATGTGCGGCATCACGAGGCGCCGGCACGGACATCGGCCTCCGCGCCGTCCGCCTTCGTCCATCGCATCCGGGTCGGCTGGGGCGACTGCGATCCGGCGCGCATCGCCTACACCGCGCGGATTCCGGAATGGTCGCTCGACGCGCTCGAGGCGTGGTGGGCGGCGCGCGCCGGCACGAACTGGTACGCGATGCAGACCGACCTGACGCTCTGCACGCCGTTCGTCCACATGACGATGGATTTTCGCTCGCCGGTCACGCCGCGCCACTCGCTCGACTGCGAGGTGATCGTGAGCCGGCTCGGCCACCGCTCGATCACCCACCGGGTGCACGGCCGGCAGGACGGCGTTCTCTGCTTCGAGGGCGAGTATGTCGCGGTGTTCGTCGATGCCGTGTCGATGAAGCCGCGCGTGCCGCCGGACGATCTCGTCGCGCGCATCCGCGCGGCGATGTGACGACGCGTCGTTTGGACAGGACGGGCGCGCCGAACGAGCCGCGCGACCGACACACAGGAGGACACGCCGATGGAGACTCTGGTTCGCGACGATCTTTCCGTGCGGCCCGCAACGGACCAACAATTTCCGCCGGGCTTCAACGTTGCCGCCTGGTTCATCGACCGCCATCTCGCGGAAGGCCGCGGAGGCAAGGTCGCGGTGCGCACGGTGCGCGGCGACACCACCTATGCCGAGCTCGCCGCCGGCGTGAACCGCTGCGCCAACCTGCTCGCGGGCGAAAACCTCGCGCGCGGCGACCGCCTGCTGATGGTGGTGAAGGACTCGGTCGAGTTTTTCTATCTGTTCTGGGGGGCGATCAAGGCGGGCGTCGTGCCGGTGCCGGTCAACACGCTGCTGCGCGCCAAGGACTACGCCTTCATGATCGAGAACGCCGAGTGCGCGGCTCTCGTCTACTCGCCCGAGTTCGCCGGCGAGGTCGAGCCGGCGCTGGCGCAGAGCCCCCACCGGCCGCGCATCGTGATGCGCACCGAGGGTGACGACGCGAGCTTCTCGGCGCGGCTCGCCGGCTGCCCGGACGATTTCGTCGCGGTGCCGGCGGACGCCGAGGCGGACTGCTTCTGGCTCTACTCGTCGGGCTCGACCGGCAGCCCGAAGGGCGCCATCCACCGCCACCGCGACATGGTGATCACCAGCGAGACCTACGGCGTGCGCACCCTCGGCATCCGCGAGGACGACGTCTTCTTCTCGGCGGCAAAACTGTTCTTCGCCTACGGGCTCGGCAACGGCATGACGTTCCCGCTGTGGGTCGGCGGCACCGCGGTGCTGCTCGATGGGCGGCCGACGCCGGACTCGACCTTCGGGATCATCGAAAAGTTTCGGCCGACGCTGTTTTTCGGCGTGCCGACGCTCTATGCCGCGCAGCTCCAGGCGCTGGAGACGGCGACGCCAAATCTCTCCTCGATCCGGCTGTGCGTCTCCGCCGGCGAGGCGCTTCCGGCCGATATCTTTCGCCGCTGGAAGGAGCGCACCGGCCTTCTGATCCTCGACGGCATCGGCTCGACGGAAGCGTTGCACATCTTCATCTCCAACCGCGCCGGCGAGCACCGGCCGGGCTCGAGCGGCCGGCTGGTCGAGGGCTACGAGGCGGAAATTCTCGACGAGACCGACACGCCGCTGAAGCCCGGCGAGCCGGGCCGGCTGATCATCAAGGGGGCGTCGACTGCGCGCGCCTATTGGCGCAACCCGGAAAAGACCGCGGCGACCATGCTGGGCGACTGGCTCGCCACCGGCGACACCTATTACCGCGACGAGGACGGGTATTTCTTCTACTGCGGCCGCTCGGACGACATGCTGAAGGTGTCGGGCATCTGGTGCTCGCCGTTCGAGATAGAGGCGACGCTGATCGAGCATCCGTCCGTGCTGGAGGCGGCGGTGGTCGGCCGCGAGGACGGCGCCGGCCTGATCAAGCCGGAAGCCTGGATCGTGCTCGCCGAGGGCGTGCGGGCCACGCAGGACTTCGAGGCCGAGCTGATGGCCCACTGCAAGGCGCGGATGGCGCCCTACAAGTACCCGCGCAAATTCCACGTGGTCGACGAGCTGCCGAAGACCGCGACCGGAAAAATCCAGCGCTTCCGTCTGCGCATCGAGGAGGAGTGATCGGCGCGGCGCACCGCAGGGCAGCGCCGCCGCAGGAAACCCAGGTCCCTCTCCGCCGGAGAGGGTCGGGAGGGGGGCGATCAGTCCACGGCAGCGCGCTCCCCTCCCGTCTCGGCGGATCCGGCAGGGGGTGCGGCGACCGGGACCGTAGGCGCGACGCGGGTGGCGGTGCCACCGGCGCCGGGGGCGCGGAGCGCGAGGCGGCAATCCACCACGTCGGGCTCCTCGCCGCGATGGGCGGTGAAGCCGAAGCGGCGGGCGAGGCGCAGCATCGGCTCGTTCTCGGCCATCACCTGGGCGCCGATCTCGGCGGTGCCGCGGACCCGGTGATAGCGGAGCATCTTGTCCATCAGGATGCTGCCGAGCCCGGTGCCCTTGAGGTCGCTGCGCACCAGAATCGCGAGCTCGGCGCGGCGGTCGCCGGCGTCGGTCGAGGTGCGCACCACGCCGAGCGTTTCCGGGCGGCGCTCGCCGCCCTGCAGGGTGGCGATGAAGGCCATCTCGCGGTCGTAGTCGATCTGCGTCAGGCGGGCGAGCTGATGATGCTGCAGCTTCCGGGTCGAGCCGTGAAAGCGATAGCGCAGATCCTGCGGGCTCATGCGGCCGACCAGCTCGGCATGCGCCGGCTCGTCCTCGGGGCGGATCGGGCGCAGCAGCACGGTGCGGCCGTCGTGCAGCGTCGCCTCCTCCTCGAGCCCGGCCGGATAGGGCAGCACCGAAAAACGCCGCCGGTCGCTGTCGTCGAGCGGCGCGACGCGGATGCGCGCATCGACCGCGATCACGCCGTCCTCGTCGGCGAACAATGGATTGATGTCGCACGCGACGATCTCCGGCCGGTCGACCAGGAGCGCCGACAGCCGCACCAGCGCCTGGGCGATCGCGTCGCCGTCGGCCGCCGGCCGCAGCCCGTGCGCGCCGAGCCGTCGCGAGATGCGGGTGCGGCCAATCACTTGCCGCGCGAGCGGCAGGTTGAGCGGCGGCAGCGCGACGGTGTGGTCGCGCACCAGCTCGACCGCGCGGCCACCCTCGCCGAACACCAGCACCGGGCCGAACAGCGGATCGCAGGCGATGCCGATCATCAGCTGGCGCGAATGCGGCCGCAGCACCATCCGCTGCACGGAAAATCCTTCGATCCGCGCCTTCGGCGCGGTCTTGCGCACCCGCGCCGCGATGCCTTCGCAGGCGGTGAGAACCGCCGCCGCATCCTCGAGGTTCAGCGCGACGCCGCCGACGTCCCATTCGCGCGGCAGATCGGGCGAGGCGACCGTCAGCGCCACCGGATAGCCGATGCGATCGGCGGCGCCTGCTGCCTCCTCGGCCGAGGCGGCAAAGGTGCTGGCGAGCGTCGGGATGCCGTAGGCGGCGAGCAGCGCGCGGGTGTCGGGATCGTTCAGGATGCCGTCCGGGCGGGCGAGGCCGCGCGCGACGATCTCGCCGGCGATCTCGTGGGCCGGCGCGAACTCCGCGGTGTCGGCCGGCGGCGTCTCCAGCAGCATGTCCTGGTTGCGGCGATAGTCGACCAGATGGCGAAAGCCGCGCACCGCCGCGCCGATGGTGCCGTAGTTCGGCAGGCCGGCTTCCGCGAACAGCCGCAGCGCCGGGCCGATCGTCTCGCCGCCGATCCAGCAGGCGAGCACCGCGCCGTGGCACTTGCGCTGCGTCTCGATCACCGCGCGCGCCACCTCGACGCTGTCGACGATCGGGTTCGGCGCGTGGATGATCAGCACGCCGTCGACCTCGGGCGCCTCGAGCAGCACCTTCAGCGCCGCGGCATAGAGCGTCGCCGGCGCGGCGATGCCGAGATCGATCGGATTGCCCGTTGCGGCGCCGGGCATTGCTCCGGGGGCCGCGCCGGGCGTCGTGCCGGCCGGCAGGACGGCGGCGAGCTTTTCGAGCGTTTGCGGCGACAGCGTCGTCGCCTCGCCCGCCTCGGCGGCCTCGATCTCGTCGATCGCCATCATCGCCGCGCCGCCGCCGTTCGACAGCACCGCGAGGCGGTCGCCGCGCACGAGCTTGGAGCGGGCGAGCGTCTCCACCGCGCCGAACAGCTCGTCGATCGTCTCCACCCGCAGCGCGCCGGCGCGGCGCACCGCGGCGTCGAACACCGCGTCGGGCGCGGCGAGCGCTTCTGCGAGGAACGGGCCGATCGGCCCGCCGTCGGCGCGGGTGCGGCCGCCCTTGATCAGCAGCACCGGCTTGTTGCGGGCAGCGGCACGCGCCGCCGGCATCAGCTCGCGCCGCGCCTGGATCGCCTCGATGTGCAGGAGGATCGCCTTGGTGTCCTCGTCGCCCGCGAGATGGTCGATCACGTCGGCGATGTCGATCTCGGCGCCGTCGCCGAGCGAGACGATGCAGGAGAAGCCGATGTCGCGCGAGCGCGCCCAGTCCAGCACGGCGGCGCACAGCGCGCCCGACTGCGAGACGAACGCGACCCGCCCCGCCCGCGCCGGCAGGTGGGCGAAGCCGGCGTTCAGATTCTCGCGCGGCACCTGCACGCCGAGGCTGGCGCCGCCGAGAATGCGCAGCCCGAACGGCCGGGCTGCCGCACACATCGCGTCGCGGTCGACGCCCTCCGCCGCGACGATCGCCGCCCGCGCGCCCTTGCGGCCGAGCGCGTCGATCAGCTCCGGCACGGTCGCCGCCGGGGTGCAGACGATCGCGAGATCGGGCGCGAGCGGCAGCGCCTCGATCGACGGATAGGCGAGCACGCCGGCGACCGCCTGCCGGGTCGGATGGACCGGCATGATCGGCCCGGAAAACAGCCCGTCGAGCAGATTGCGCATCACGATGAAGCCGACCGAGCGCGGCCTTTCGCTGGCGCCGATCACCGCGATCGAGCGCGGCGCGAACAGATGCGACAGGTTCTGCGTCGACATGGCGGCTCCGTCGTCGGTCGGCCGATGATAGGGGCTTTCGCGGCTGCGGGTCCAGCATCCGGCGGCGGCCGGGCGGCGAATTTCGCCCGATGGGCCGGCGTTCGGCGCGACCCGAGGGGCGGCGCGAAAAATCGCCGTGCCGGAGGCTTGACCGAGCATAACGTATTTCGGTACTGTTATGCCGAAATTGAAAACGAGCCGCCGTCGACCCCCGCGACGTCGGCCGGCGAAACGAGGGGGAGGGATGGCCAAGGACAGCACGACTCGAGCCAGCGCCGGGCGCAGCGGCGCGACGACGCCGTACCGGTGGATGATGACGGAGGTCGGCGCGCCGCTGATGCGCGAGGCTTTCGCGCTGCCCCAGCCGGCGCCCGCCGAGGTGGTGGTCGAGGTCGCCGGCTGCGGCGTCTGCCACACCGACCTCGGCTATTATTACGACGGCGTGCGCACCAACCATCCGCTGCCGCTCGCGCTCGGCCACGAGATTTCCGGCCGGGTGATCGCCGCGGGCGCCGAGGCGGAAGGCTGGCTCGGCCGCGCGGTGATCGTGCCGGCGGTGATCCCGTGCGGCCACTGCGACGCCTGCAAGCGCGGCAAGGGCACGATCTGCCCGAACCAAAAGATGCCCGGCAACGACATCCAGGGCGGCTTTGCGAGCCACGTGCTGGTGCCGGCGGCCGGCCTCTGCCCGGTCGACGAGACGCGGCTCGCCGAGGCGGGCCTGACGCTCGCCGACGTGTCGGTGGTCGCCGATGCGGTCACCACGCCCTATCAGGCGGTGGTGCAGGCGGGCGTCGGCCCGGGCACGCTGGCGATCGTGATCGGCGTCGGCGGGGTCGGCGGCTATTGCGTGCAGGTCGCCGCCGCGTTCGGCGCCACCGTGGTGGCGCTCGACGTCGACCCGGTGAAGCTGAAGGCGGTCGCTCGCTTCGGCGCCGCGAGGTCGATCGACGTGACGAAGACCGACCCGAAGGGGCTGAAGAAGGAGATCGCCGCCTTCGCCAAGGAGCGCGGGCTGCCGGCGCGCGAATGGGTCGTGTTCGAGTGCTCGGGCAGCGCCGCCGGCCAGACGACCGCCTGGAGCCTGCTCACCCACGGCGGCACGCTGGCGGTGGTCGGCTTCACCATGGACAAGGTCGAGCTGCGGCTCTCCAACCTGATGGCGTTCCACGCCCGCGCGCTCGGCAATTGGGGCTGCCCGCCCGACCTCTATCCCGGCGCGCTCGACCTCGTGCTCGAGCAGCGGATCGCGCTCGGCCCGTTCGTCGAGCACCACCCGCTCGATGACATCAACAAGGTCTTTGCCGCCGCGCACGCCCACGAGCTGACGCGCCGCGCCATCCTGATCCCGTGATCGGAAACCGTTTCGAGAGAGAGCCGATGTCCGCCACCACTGCGACCACCGCCACCCTTCGCGAAGCCGGCGCGCCGACCGCGCTGAAGGATCACGACCTCGTTCCGCACGCCGCCGTGCCCGGCGTGCTGTTCGAGAAGCGCCCCGCCCGCACGCCCGACGGTGCGACCGTGCCCGGCCTCTACAATGCGTGGATCACGCTCAACAATCCGGGCCAGTTCAACTCCTACACCACCGACATGGTGAAGGGCGTGTTCCTGGCCTTCCGCGCCGCCTCGAACGCCCGCGACGTGGTCGCGGTGGTGTTCACCGGCGCCGGCGACAAGGCGTTCTGCACCGGCGGCAACACCAAGGAGTACGCCGAATACTATGCCGGCAATCCGCAGGAGTACCGGCAGTACATGCGGCTGTTCAACGACATGGTCTCGGCCATTCTCGGCTGCGACAAGCCGGTGATCTGCCGCGTCAACGGCATGCGGATCGGCGGCGGCCAGGAGATCGGCATGGCTTGCGACTTCACCGTCGCGCAGGACCTCGCCCGCTTCGGCCAGGCCGGGCCGAAGCACGGCTCGGCGCCGATCGGCGGTGCGACCGATTTCCTGCCGGTGATGGTCGGCTGCGAGATGGCGATGGTGTCGGGCTCGCTGTGCGAGCCGTGGTCGGCGCACAAGGCGTACCGCCTCGGCATGATCACCGACGTGGTGCCGGCGCTGAAGGTGGACGGCGAGTTCGTCGCCAACCCCTTGGTGATCACCGATCGTTATCTGGACCAGTACGGCCGCATCGTCCATGGTGAGCCGCGCACCGGTGAGGAGCTTTCCGCCGGTAAGGAGATCTTGAAGAAGGGCACAGTCGACCTCTCTTTGCTCGACCAGAAGGTCGAGGAGCTGTGCGCAAAAAT
The DNA here is from genome assembly GCF_000293785.1 of Rhodovulum sp. PH10. GTDB lineage: Bacteria > Pseudomonadota > Alphaproteobacteria > Rhizobiales > Xanthobacteraceae > Rhodoplanes. The sequence goes on from NZ_AKZI01000060.1 coordinate 30,075, forward strand.
TCTGCTCACCTTCCCGGACTGCTTCACCAAGACGATCGAGGAGCTGAGAAAGCCGAAAATCGACGCGTGGAACGCCAACAAGGAGAACAGCCGCGCTTGGCTGGCGCTCAACATGATGACCGAGGCACGCGCCGGCTTCCGTGCCTTCAACGAGGGCACCAAGGACGACCGCGAGGTCGACTTCGTCGCGCTGCGCCGTGCGCTCGCCGACGGCACGCCCTGGACCGACGAGCTGACCGAGAGCCTGATGCCGGCGGCGAGGGCCGGCCGATGACGGAGCAACCGCTCAAGGTCTGGCACGACCGCGACGGCGCGCTGCTGCGCCTGCGGCTCGCGCGGCCGAAGGCCAACATCGTCGACGCCGCGATGATCGCAGCGATCGACCAGGCGCTCGCCGACCATCTCGACGACCGCCGGCTGATCGCCGTGCTGATCGATCACGAGGGACCGCACTTCTCGTTCGGCGCCAGCGTGCAGGAGCACATGCCGGGGCAGTTCGAGGCGATGCTGCGCGGCTTTCAGGCGATGGTCTTGCGGCTCGTCGCCGCTCCCGTCCCGGTGCTGGTCGCGGTGCGCGGCCAGTGCCTCGGCGGCGGCATGGAGGTGGCGATCGCCGGCAATCTGATCTTTGCCGCGCCCGACGCGCAGTTCGGCCAGCCGGAGATTCAGCTCGGCGTGTTCGCGCCGCCGGCGAGCTGCATCCTGCCCGAGCGGATGCCGCGCGGCGCCGCCGAGGCGCTGCTGTTCTCCGGCCGCTCGATCGGGGCGGAGGAGGCGCACCGGCTCGGTCTCGTCCACGCGATCACGCCGGAGCCGGAGGTCGCGGCGCTCGCCTGGTTCGACGAGCGGCTCGCGCCGCTGTCGCCCTCCTCGCTGCGCTTCGCCGTCAAGGCCGCGCGGTTCGAGTACGTCGAGCGAGTGCGTGCGAAAGCCGCGGCGCTCGAGACACTCTATCTCAACGAGCTGATGTCCAGCCACGACGCCGTCGAGGGCCTCACCGCGTTCCTCGAGAAGCGGCCGGCCAAATGGGAGACCGGAGCGCCATGACGATCGACACGACGTCCAAGCCGACCGAGTCGATGCCGACCGAGACGATGCCCGCGACCGCGGAAATCGTCGAGCGCTGCCGGTCGCTCTACGAGGACCTCGACTTCTCCGCGGCCCGCGCGTGGAAAGCCGCGGTGCCGGGCCGTAAGGTGGTCGGCTTCATGCCGGTCTATGCGCCGCTCGAGCTGATCCACGCCGCCGGCTGCCTGCCGCTCGGCCTGTTCGGCGGCGGCGACCAGATGGAGGTGATCCACGGCGACGCCTATTATCAGAGCTATATCTGCCGCATCCCGCGTTCGACCGTCGAGCTCGGCGTGACGAAGCGGCTCGACTTCGTCGACGGCATGATCTTCCCGTTCGTGTGCGACGTGATCCGCAACCTCTCGGGGATGTGGAAGCTGATGTTCCCGCACGTGTGGTCGAAGTTCTTCGACACGCCGCAAAACTTCGATCCGGAGGTCGGTGGTCGTTATTACGTCGAGGAGCTGAAGGAGCTGCGCGACGGGCTCGGGACGCTGACCGGTCGTAAGATCTCCGACGACGATCTGAAGCGCTCCATCGCGCTCTACAACGAGAACCGCCGTCTGGTGCGCGAGGTCTATGCGTTCCGCGCGCGTGCGCCGTGGAAGGCGCCGACCTCGGAGATCTATCTCCTGATGCGCGCCGGCCTGATGATGGAGGTGGAGGAGCACAACCGCCTTCTGGTCGCCTATCTCGCCGCCGCCGAGGCCGAGGACCGGCCGAAGCGCGACAATGTGCGGGTCGCCGTCTACGGCTCGTTCTGCGAGCAGCCGCCGCTCAATCTGATCAAGTCGCTCGAGATGGCCGGCTGCTACGTGGTCGAGGACGACTATGCGCTGGTGAACCGCTTCATCACCGAGGACGTCTCGACCGACGGCGATCCGCTGGAGGCGCTGGCGACCGCCTATCTGAAGCACTCGGTCGAGACCTCCTGCAAGTACGTGCCGAACGAGGAGGACAAGGGCAAGTATCACGTCGCGCAAGTGAGAAAGGCGCGCGCCGAGGGCGTGATCTACGCCACCCCGTCGTTCTGCGACCCGGCGCTGCTCGATCGCCCGATGATCTGCCGCCGGCTCGGCGAGGCCGGCATCCCGCACATCGCCTTCAAGTACGCGGAAAATTCCGGTCAAATGCAGCCGATCCGCGAGCAGGCCGGCACCTTCGCCGATTCCATCAAGCTGTGGAGCTGATCACATGAGCGACGCCGTCAAGGAACCGTCGATGCTCCTGCAGAAGGAGATGATCGCGAAGAACTACGAGGCGATCACGTCTAAGAACGAGACCGGCCGCAAGGTCGCCTCCACCTTCGTGCCGGGCAATCTCAACGAGCTTTTGATGTGCTTCGGCATCGTCAACAACCTGCCGGAGATCAACGCCATCCAGAACGGAATGCGCAAGCTCTCGGGCAGCTACATCATGGAGGCCGAGAAGGGCGGCCACTCGGAGGACGTCTGCACCTATGTGAAGGCTGACATCGGCATGATGGGCAAGGGCAACATCGCGCCGAACGGCAAGCCGTTCCCGGAGCCGGATGTGCTGCTTCTGTCCTACACCGGCTGCTACACCTTCATGAAGTGGTTCGAGCTGTTGCGCGAGCAGTACAAGTGCCCGACGCTGATGCTGCACGTGCCGTACGAGGGCGACGGCCACGCCACCAAGAACATGCGTGATTACATCGTCCGTCAGCTCCGCGAGGTGGTGATCCCCGGGCTCGAGCAGGTGTCGGGCGTAAAATTCGACATCGACCGCTTGCGCGAGGCGCTGCGCCTCTCCGCACAGGCCGAGGAGCATCTCGTCTGGACGCTCGAGCAGGGCAAGCGAAAGCCCTCGCCGATCGACGCCTACTTCGGCGGCGTCTATTATATCGGCCCGATCTTCACCGCGTTCCGGGGCACGCCCGAGGCGATCGCCTATTACGAGGCGCTGCGCAAGGAGGTGCAGGCGCGCATCGATGCGGGGCAGGGGCCGGTGACGCCGGACGGCGGCAGCTTCGACGATCAGAAGTACCGGCTGGTCGTCGAGGGGCCGCCCAACTGGACGAATTTCCGGGAGTTCTGGAAGATGTTCTACGACGAAGGCGCGGTCGTCGTGGCATCGAGCTACACGAAAGTCGGCGGCATGTACGATCTCGGCTTCCGCCACGATCCCGACCATCCGCTCGAAAGCCTCGCCGACTACTGCCTCGGTTGTTATACCAACCGCAATTTGCCGACCCGCATCGACATTTTGGCGAAGTATGTCGAGGAGTACGAGGCGGACGGGCTCTTGATCAACTCGATCAAGAGTTGCAACAGCTTCTCGGCCGGCCAGCTGATGATCATGAAAGAGGTCGAGCGCAAGACCGGCAAGCCCGGCGCCTTCATCGAGACCGACCTCGTCGATCCGCGCTACTTCTCCGCCGCCAACGTGAAGAATCGGCTGGAGAGTTATTTCCAGATGATCGAGCAGAAGCGGCGCGGCGCCGCCAAGGCCGCGTGAGGGGAGAGACACATGCGCTGCTTCATCGGCATCGATCTCGGCTCCACCACCACCAAGGCGGTGGTGATGGACGAGAATCTCCACGTGCTCGGGCGTGGCATCACCAACTCGCGGTCGAACTACGACACCGCGGCGGCGGTCTCCAAGCAGGAGGCGCTGGTCGACACCCGCCTCACGCTGTTTCGCCGGGCGCTCGCCGGCGTGCCGGAGGTGTCCGGACGCGTCGGTGAGATTCTCGCCGACCTCGAGCGCAATTTTCGGCGTGTTCAGTTCCTCGAGCAGCTCGACGACCTCGAGCGCACCTGCATCGTCAACGTCCAGGGCCCGCGTTTCGCGGGTCGTGAGACCGCCGTGATCGACGTGCTCGAGGAGACCTTTCGTCGGCTGCGCGAGCACTCGGCGGCGCTGTTCGCGCCGGGCGCGCGGCGAAAGTCCGATTTCTTTCGTGATCTCGCCGGCTCCGACTTCATGCAGATCGGCGAGGCGGTGTGTCGCGACGCCGGCATCGGTTTCGATCTGATTCTCAACGTCTACGACAAGTCGATCATCACGGTGGAGAATCGTCCGCCGGCCGGCGACATGGAAGGCAAGTTCCTCCGCGCGCTCGAGCAGGCGAAGCTCGATGCCGGGTTGGTCGAGAAGCCGGTGCGCGACGCGCTGGCGATCCCGCTCGAGGAAACCTACGTGGTCGGCACCGGCTATGGCCGCGTCCGCCTGCCGTTCCCGAAGGAGCACATCCGCTCGGAAATCCTCTGCCACGGGCTCGGCGCGCACATGATGTATCCCGGCACCCGCACGGTGCTCGACATCGGCGGCCAGGACACCAAGGGCATCCAGGTCGACCCTTCCGGCATCGTCGAGAACTTTCAGATGAACGACCGCTGCGCCGCCGGCTGCGGACGTTATCTCGGCTACATCGCCGACGAGATGAACATGGGGCTGCACGAGCTCGGGCCGCTCGCCATGGCCTCCACCAAGCAGGTGCGCATCAACTCGACCTGCACCGTGTTCGCCGGCGCGGAGCTGCGCGACCGCCTCGCGCTCGGCGAGAAGCGCGAGGACATTCTTGCCGGCCTCCACCGGGCGATCATTCTCCGCGCGATGTCGATTTTGTCTCGGGCGGGCGGCGTGAAAGATCAGTTCACATTCACCGGCGGCGTCGCCAAGAACGAGGCGGCGGTGCGCGAGCTGAGAAAGCTGATCAAGGAAAATTACGGCGACGTGCAGATCAACATCGATCCCGACTCGATCTACACCGGCGCGCTCGGCGGCGCGACATTCGCCGTGCGGGCCGTGGTGAACTGAAAGAACGGGGAGGAACCACATGAGCGAGATCGTCACGGCCGGGATCGACATCGGCTCGGGCTGCGTGAAGGCGGTGCTGTTTCGGGTGGACGGCGAGCGGATCGAATGGCTCGACAAGGAGGTCGCGCGCATCCGCAACCGCGATCCGTTCCAGCTCGCCGGCGAGGCGCACGAGGCGATTCTGAAGCGCACCGGCGTCGCACGCGAGGCGGTCGCCTATGTCGCCTCGACCGGCGACGCGGAGGCGCTGAAGTTCGCGACCGGGCATTTCTACTCGATGACGACGCACGGTCGCGGCGCCGTTTTTCTCAACCCGAAGGCGCGGGCGGTGCTCGACATCGGCGCGCTCAACGGCCGGGCCATAAAAGTCGACGGCAGCGGCAAGGTGTCGAGCTACAAGATGACCAGCCAGTGCGCGTCGGGCTCGGGGCAGTTCCTCGAGAACATTGCGCGCTATCTGGGCATCGCTCAGGACGAGATCGGCACGTTGTCACGACAGGCCGACAATCCGGAGAAGGTGTCGTCGATCTGCGCGGTGCTGGCCGAGACCGACGTGATCAACATGGTCTCGCGCGGCATTTCCGCATCGAACATCCTGAAGGGCATTCACGTCTCGATGGCGGTGCGGCTGGCGAAGCTCCTCAAGTCGATCGGCGCGAGCGAGGGCGTCGTGCAGATGACCGGCGGGCTCGCGCTCGACGTCGGGCTGGTGGCGGCGCTCAACGAGGCGCTGGTGCAGGAGAAGGTGGCGCTGGTCGCCGAGAGCCATCCGGACGCGATCTTCGCCGGGGCGATCGGGGCGGCGCTGTGGGGCGCTTATCGGCACGAGAAGCTCGCCGCGCTCGAGACGATGGCGGCCTGAGAGACGGCGGGGGGAGACGACGTGAGCGACACGAGCATGGGGCCGGTCGAGCCGGCCGACATCGAGGCGGTGATCGCGCTCGACCAGAGCGTCACCGGCACCTCGCGGCGCGGATTTTATCAGAAGCGGTTTTCCGCGACCGCGGCGCATCCGGAGCGCTTCGTCTGGCTGGTGGCGCGCGAAGAGGGGCGGCTCGTCGGCTTCGTCTCGGCGCAAATCCTTGCCGGCGAATATGGCGACGACACGCGCTCGGCGGTGGTCGATGCGATCGGCACGGCACGCGAGCGACGGCGTGGCGGGCTCGGCGGCGCGCTGATGGCGGCGCTCGAGGCGGAGCTGATCTCGCGCGGCGTCGGCGAGCTGCGCTCGGAAGCCGATTGGACCGAGCGCGACCTGATCGGCTTCTTCGCGCGCACCGGCTTCTCGCTCGCCCCGCAGCTGGTGCTCGCGCGCGACTGCCGGGCGACGGCCGATTTCTGAAACCGTGATCATTTCAGGACCAGACAGATGACCGTGATCGAGCCCGATTTCAGCGATCCCTCCGGTGACGAGGCGGAGGCACTGGCGCGCGACAGAATTCCGGTGCGGTCGATGACCGAGGCGGATTTGCCCGCGGTGGTCGCGATCGACCGCAAGCTGAACGGCACCGGCCGCGATCGCACCGCTTATTACGAGGCAAAACTCGCCGAGATGCTGAACGAGAGCGGCGTGCGCGTCTCGCTGGTCGCCGAGGTCGATGGCATCTTCGCGGGCTTCGTGATGGCGCGGGTCGACTACGGCGAGTACGGGCGCACCGCGCAGTCCGCCGTGCTCGACACCATCGGCGTCGCGCCGGCGTTTCAGCACCGCGGCGTCGCCGACGCGCTGACGAGCCAGCTTCTGCTCAATCTGCGCTCGCTCGGCGTCGACACGATCTTCACGCGCGTCGCGTGGAACGCGCACGGGCTGCTGCGCTACTTCGAGCGCAGCGGCTTCGCGCCGTCGCAGCGCCTGTGCTTCCGCAAGCCGCTCGCACGGTGACGCGGACCATGGCTCTCGATCTCGCGTGGAAATTTGCGGGGCGCACTGCGTTGGTGACGGGCGGCGTGCGCGGCATCGGCCGCGCGATCGTCGATGCGCTGGTGGCAGGCGGCGCCGATGTTCACGTGCTCGACGTCGGCGAGGCGGCCGACGTGCCGGGCGCGCGCGTGCATGGGGCAAACGTCGCCGATTCGGCTGAGGTCGGCGATGTGGTGGCGCGGATCGGTCGCGTCGATCTCCTGGTCAACAATGCGGGCATCACCCGCGACCGCTCCATCGTCAAGATGACCGATGCCGATTGGCGCGCCGTGCTCGACGTCAATCTGACCGGCGCCTTCAATCTGATCAGGGCGGTCGCGCCAAAGATGGTGGAGGCGGGCGACGGGCGCATCGTCAATGTCGTGTCGATCAACGGGCTTCGCGGAAAGTTCGGGCAGGCGAACTATGCCGCCTCCAAGGCCGGGCTGGTGGCGCTGACCAAGACGGCGGCGCGCGAGTTCGGGCCCAAGGGCGTCACGGTGAACGCGGTCGCGCCGGGCATGGTGTTGACCGAGATGACGCTGAAGCTCGCGGAAGAGTTTCGTCAGAAGGCGCTCGACGAAAGCGCGCTGAAGCGGCTTCCGGGTGTCGACGACATCGCCGCCGGCGTGCTGTTTCTCTTGTCCGATCACGCGCGCTTCGTCACCGGCCAGGTGCTGCAGGTGGATGCCGGCCAGTACATGTGAGATCAGCCGCCGACCACCTTGCGGAGCGCGGCGGCGGCATCGCCGGCCGGCGTGCGGCGGACGATCTTCAACATGGTGTCGATGGTGATCGACGACAGCGTGGCGCGTGTGCCGTCCTCGATCTCGTCGAGCACGCGGCGCAGCGCCTTGCCCTCGCGAGTGTCGTCGCCGGGCTCGCGGCCGCTCGTGCTCGATCCGATCGGCTCGAACACCGTGATCACGTCCAGCAGATTGAGCCGCTTGGCGTTGCCGGAGAAGCGGTAGCCGCCGCCGACCCCGCGCGAGGCCTCGACCATGCCGAGCCGGCCGAGGGTGCGCAAGACCTTGGCGAGATGGTTCGGCGACAGCCCGTATTTTTCCGCGATGTCGGAGGCCGACATCTGCCGGTCGGGCTCGGCGGCGAGCTCGAGGATGGCGAACAGCGCGTGGCGGGTGGCGAGCTGCAGCCTCATTCGTCGAGCTCCATCTCCAGCTCCACGAACGGGCCGCCCATCATCCCCTGGCTGCGGAAGAACGACAGGATGAGCTGGTGGTCGCGGGCGATCATCGTGCGCACTTTTGCCACGCCGGCCGCGCGGAAACGGTCGCAGATCGCCTGAAACAGGCTCGAGCCGATCGATTCGAGTCGCGCCTCCGGGTCGACCGCGATCGCAAACACCCAGCCGCAGGGCGGCGAGCCGAACTCCCAGGCGCGGATCTCGCCGACGATGAAGCCGAGCAGCGCGCCGCCGCGCTTGGCGACCAGGAAGAACTGCTCGCTCGGGTTCGCCTGGCAGGCCTCGAAGCGGCGGTGCCAGTATTTCGGCTTGGCGTTGGCGGTGGTCTGCGCGTCGAGGCGGATGATCTGCCGCATGTCGCCGGGGCTGGCGGGGCCGATCGAGAGGTCTTCGGGAGAGGCGGCGGCGGGGGCCTTCCTGGCGGGCTTCATGAACGACCGATGCGTACGACCGAGGGACGGGAGCGACTGCAGCACCACCGACGGGAGGGCGGCCACCGGACCGTCGAACGACCGTCCGGCGACGGACCGTCCGAGGACGGCGCACCGGCGCGCCGCGCGGCGGAGAACCGGATTCTATTCCGTCAAACTAGTACCCTTTTGCGCCTGCTTCAACTGCGAGGCGGGCGGTCCCGGCGGGCGGATCAGGGCTACGGCATTCACGGATTTGATTTGGCTCGGCTCGGATCCGTGATT
>NZ_AKZI01000061.1 GCF_000293785.1 Rhodovulum sp. PH10
GCCCTTCGAGACGCACTCCTGCGGAGTGCTCCTCAGGACGAGGTCGGGCTCTGTCGCCGTTGGTACCAACGGCGGATGACTTTGATCCGTCATCCTGAGGTGCGAGCGGAGCGAGCCTCGAAGAATGAACGGCCATCCGGGTCGGCGTTGCCGACCCGGGCACTCGATCCTGTCGATCTCGGGCAGGCCCGAGATCGATGCCGTCGCCCTTCGAGGCCCGGCTTCGCCGGGCGCCTCAGGGTGACGGGGAGAGTCGCTTTCAGGCACCGTTGGTACGAGGATATCGGCGGCGGAGGTCGACCGCGTCCAGAGGAGCCCTCCGCAGGAGTGCGACTCGACGGAGGAGGGCATGCACGATGACGAGGCTCGGGCCTCGTCCTTCGATGACGGCCGCGTCGCGGCCCCTTGGACGAGGTCGAACTTTTCCGCCGTCGATGTTTCTGCAGCGGACGATGGCGTCCTTTTCGACGAGCCACCTTCGTTCGAGCCACCTTCGTTCTTGCCTCACCCGACGACCGTTCCGCCCTCGTGGTGAGGAGCGGCCGACGGCCGCGTCTCGAACCAGGAGGCCGAACAGGTCGGCCGCCGCCGACGTGCTTATTCGACACACGACGTGCTTTTTCTTCGACACACGACGTGCTTTTTCTTCGACACCCGACGTGCTTTTTCGACACGCCGAGTTCTCGATCGGGCGAGCCTCGGTCGGACGACGACGCACTCGCTTTGCCGTTCGTCGGCGAACGACGAACCGGAGCGCATCGGGTCTCGCGGCGGATCACGGCGCTTCGCGCCCGATCCGCCCTACTGCCTGCTCACTTACTCACCGCTCCTTACGCACCGCTCCTTACTCGCCACTCCCTACTCGCCACTCCCCACTCGCTATTCGCCCTTTCCCTCTTCCCCACTCGCCACTCGCCACTCGCCATTCGCCCCTTCTCACGCCACCTGCGGCAGGCTGGCGCGGCCGGCCTCGAGCGCGGTGACGTAGCGGCGCAGCGCCTCCTCGCTCGCCCAGAAATCGGGCTCCGAGAGGTGGCCGTTGGATAGCTGGTGGCGCAGCCACAGCCGGTAGGCGTCGATCGAATCGCGCTCGCAGCGGCGCACCAGCTGGTCGACCCGGCCGGAGCGGTACAGCGTCTCGGCGTCGATCGGGTCGCCGCCGTCCCAGCCGAACACGTCGCGGCCGCGCCGGATGCCCATCTCGCGGCACAGCGTGTGCAGCCGCTTCTTGCCGCCGCCGCCCGCCGCGCACAGCCGGCCGATGTCGACGATCGCATCCGGCGAGCCCTCCGGTGCGAACAGGAAATGCGCCCGCACATGGTGGGCGATGCCGCGATAGCGCAGCACGGTGATGTCGAAGCCGGTGCCGTCGAAGGTGAAGAGGCGCGGCTTGAGCGCGCTGACGCAATCGGCGAAGCCGGTGACGATCTCCTCCTCGCTCTCGTGCGCGACCGACGACACGGCGACCGACGAGACGGCCCACGGCCCGCGCGAGGCGTCGTCACCGTCCTCGTCGGAGGCGGCACCGGCGCGGTGCGCCAGCACGCCGCCGAGCGCGACGATCGCGTGATAGACGGGTTTTTCCGACTTGTCGCCGAGCGCTTCGCGGACGTCGTCCGCGCTCATCCCGTCCAGATTGTTGATCGCCGCATACGCCTCGACGTCCGGCACGGTGGCGAGGCTGAAGACATAGACGTGATCACCATCGCTCTCGTTGTCACTCATGACACTCCCTCGCTGGGTCGTTTCCTCGAATGCTGCTCCGCTCCCGGTTGATCCGGCTTGGTTCCCTTTCCGGGGAAAGGGCGAGCGGGCTTTGTCGTCTCGTTGTCGTCTTGCAGTTCTGCCGTTCGTTCTGTCGTTCGTTCTGTCGTTCTGTCGTTTCGGGTCTTCTCGGTCGTCGGATGTCGATGATCGCCGACGTCGCTCGGCTCTCTTGCGGTGGTGCTTTCCGTCTCGCGCCGTCGCTTCTCGCGACGCCTCTGCGCGATACCGCTTCCCGTGACGTCGTTTTCCGTAACGTCGTTTTCCGTAACGTCGTTTTCCGTGACGCCGTTATCCGAGACGTCGTTTTCCGAGACGCCGTTGTCCGTGACGCCGCTTCCGCTGTACCGCTGCTCGCGACGTCGCCTTTCGTCGCCCGGCTGCATCCGTTCGCCGGCCCGCGGGCCCTCGCCGGTCCGTGGCGGGCGGCTCTCCGTGACAGCGTACCCGGATGACGCGACCGACCGACCGAGTACAATTACTTTACCAGAACATTGCCGACGATGCAAAGATTGCAACGGCGACGCAAAATCTCCTCTTCGTTGCATCGCAAAAGAGTCTCGAATACTTCGCATCGGCAGTGCCGCGGCGGCCGGCGGGCGATTTTCCGCATCGCTTCAAGGCGCCGGGTATCGTCCTGTGACGCAAGCCCTTCCCGACGTCGCGCGGCACCGCGACCGGGCATCCGCCATCGTGGTACGGCCGCCTTGTTGCACCGCATCGAGCTTTCGAGGAGCCCGATCCGGCACCGCTCCCCCGGCGTCGTTCCCCGCCACCGCTCGAAGAAAAAAGCCGGCGCCCCCGTCCCGCATGCGTCGACCGGCCCGCGTCCCGGCCTGTCACGATAGCTTCATGGTGGCGCCGTACCCACGCACGCGGCATTCACAAGACATCGGGAGATCCCATGCTCAGGCCGCTCGCGCCCGGCGTCGCGCTGCTCGCGCTCGCCACGTTCGCCGTTCCGGCATCGGCGCAGACCATTTATCCGATCGACCGGGCAGAGATCCTGGCCGGCGCCCGGTTCGACCTCAAGGTCGAGTTCCCCGGCGCCCCGGCGCAGTCCGCCGTCACCGTCACCATCGACGGCAAGGACGCCGGCAGCGTGCTCGGCAAGCAAGCGACCTACGCCGCCCACGAGGACGGCAGCGACCACGCCGCCTACTGGATCCGCGACGCGGTGATCGGCAAGCCCGGCCGCTACACGGTCGAGGCCAAGGCCGGCGACCGCAGCGCGAGCGTGACCTGGGAGGTGTTCGGCACCGAGCCGCGCAAGGCCAAGAACGTGATCCTGTTCATCGGCGACGGCTTGACGGTCGCCCACCGCACGGCGGCGCGCATCCTCTCGAAGGGGCTGCACGAGGGCAAGTACGGCGGCGAGCTGGCGATCGACGCCATGCCGGCGATGGCGCTGGTGTCGACCTCCGGCACCGACTCGGTCGTCACCGACTCCGCCAACTCGATGACCGCCTACACCACCGGCCACAAGTCGTGCGTCAACGCGCTCGGCGTCTACTGCTCGGCGACCAAGAAGAACCTCGACCATCCGAAGAACGAGACCATCGCCGAGCTGGTCAAGCGCACCCGCGGCATGGCGGTCGGCGTCGTCACCAACACCGAGATCGAGGACGCGACCCCGGCCGCGATGGTCGCCCACACCCGCCGCCGCTCGGACTACGACGACATCGTGCGGATGTTCTACGACCTGAAGCCCGAGGTGATCATGGGCGGCGGCTCGCCGAACTTCCTGCCGAAGTCGACCCCCGGCTCGAAGCGCAAGGACGACACCGACTACATCAAGCGGTTCGAGGACGCGGGATACAAGTTCGTGTCGACCAAGACCGAGCTGGCGGCGGCCAACGGCGCCGACAAGCTGCTCGGCCTGTTCAACACCAAGAACATCGACGGCGCGCTCGACCGCTTCTTCCTGAAGAAGGGCACGGTGGAAAAATTCCCCGATCAGCCCGACCTCACCGACCAGGTGCGCGCCGCGCTCGACGTCTTGTCGAAGAACCCGAACGGCTTCGTGCTGATGGTCGAGTCCGGCCGGATCGACAAGTACAGCCACTCGCTCGACTGGGAGCGCGCGGTCTACGACACCATCATGTTCGACAACGCGGTGAAGATGGCCAAGGACTTCGCCGCGAAGAACGACGACACGCTGATCGTGGTGGTCGGCGACCACGCCCACCCGGTGTCGATCATCGGCACCTACGACGACGCCCGGCCCGGCGACCGCCTTCGCGACAAGCTCGGCGTCTACGAGGAGTCCGAGGTGCCGAACTATCCGGCGCCCAACGCCGCCGGCTATCCGGAGAAAGTCGACGTGTCGCGCCGTCTCGCCTTCGTGTTCGGCTCCTATCCCGACTGGTGCGAGACCGGCCACCCCTATCTCGACGGCGAGAACGTCCCGGCGGTCGCCGGCGCCGACAAGACGTACGTCGCCAACGAAAAGTATTGCGACGTGCCGGGCGCCGCCCGCCGCACCGGCAACCTGCCGACCTCGGCGCCGCAGGGCGTCCACTCGGCCGACGATGTGGTGCTGACCGCGACCGGGCCGGGCTCGGAGATGTTCCACGGCCGCATCGACAACACCTATGTCTACCGGGTGATGACCAGCGCCCTCGGCCTCGGCTCCGCCGAGTGAAGAATCTTCGGCCGTCGCCAGGCTCACGAAACGCATGTCCGCGCTCGCCGCGGGCATGCACCTCGTCCATGCGAATGAAGCCACGAGTGGCCGCCGCTCCTCCAACGACCGACGACCGAATGCCATGACGTGCCCCTTCTCCGCTCGTCCCCGCGAAAGCGGGGACCCAGAAAAAGGACTGGATTCCCGCTTCCGCGGGAATGAGCGGGGGCGGCTGCGTTTCCTCCTTCCGTCGAATGCGGAGCGTGAAGTCACGCGGCGCGAGAGGACCCTGCTCACCCGCCGCGCCGTGCTCGCCTCCGGCTTTTTTGCCGGCGCCGCCCTCGTCGGCGCGACCATTCGGCCGGCCGGCGCGGCCGAGCCGACGCCGCTGCTGTTCGAGCAGCTCTACGAGAGCATGGGCGTGCGCGGCCTGAAATTCTCCGCCGCCGTGCTCGCCTTGAAAAACCGGACGGTGTCGATGCGCGGCTACATGGCGCCGCCGCTCGAGCCGGAAAGCACGTTCTTCGTGCTCACCCGCGAGCCGATGGCGCTGTGCCCGTTCTGCCAGTCGGACGCCGACTGGCCCGCCGACATCGTCGTCGTCTATCTCGACGGCGCCAGCGCCCTGTTCTCCGGCGGCGAGCCGGTGGTGGTGCGCGGCCGCCTCGAGATCGGCTCCTTCACCGACCCGAAGACCGGGTTCGTCAGCCAGTTGCGGATCGTCGATGCACGCTTTCGCCGAGGATGAGACCCATGCCCGCCCGCTGCGGGTGGAGGGTCTTTGCGTCGCCCGCCGCGAGGCCGGGAAGGCGACGGGCAAGGGAGCCGGCGCGCCGGCCGCCGACATTCTGAACGATGTCGGCTTCACGCTGGCGCCCGGCGAGACCGCGGTGGTGACCGGCCCGTCGGGCGCCGGCAAGACCACGCTTCTGCACGCGCTCGCCGGCCTTTTGCAGCCCGACGGCGGGACGGTCGCGTGGGGTGAGGAGGAGATCGCCGGCTGGTCCGAGCGCAGGCGCGACCGCTGGCGGCGCGACACCGTCGGCCTCGTCTTCCAGGACTTTCAGCTGTTTCCCGAGCTCGGGGTGATCGACAACATTCTCCTGCCGCTGCGCTTCGACCGGCTGCGGCTGCCGGAGGGCGCCCGCATTCGGGCGGAAAAGCTCGCCGCCGCCGTCGGGCTCGACGGCCGCACCGCCCGCGCGAGCGCACTCTCACGCGGCGAGCAGCAGCGCGTCGCGGTCGCCCGCGCGCTGATCGGAAACCCCGCGCTCATCCTCGCCGACGAGCCGACCGCGAGCCTCGACCAGGAGACCGGCACGCGGGTGATCGACCTTTTGCTGACCCTCGCCGCCGAAGCGCATGCGAGCGTGGTGATGGTCTCGCACGACCCGGCCTTGCCGGACCGGGTCGACCGGGTGTTTCGCCTCGAGGCGGGCCGGCTGTCCGAGACGACGAGAGCCCTCACATGATCGTCGTCTCGCCGAGAGCGTGCCCGAGCCTCCGCTCGTTCCCGCTCGAGCGGGAACCCAGAAAATTCGCAGCGAACGTCGTGGGGCTCCTGGGTCCCCGCTTGCGCACTGGGGCATGCACAGATCGCCCCGAATGCATGCGTCCGTCATGCGCGGGCTCGACCCGCGCATCCATCAAAAATCAAAAAACAGTTTTAATCCAGTGCGATGGATCGCCGGGTCGAAGCCCGGCGATGACGGCGGAGTTCTCGGCGAACTCGACCTTTCTCATCGAAATACCACGCTTTTTGTCCTTGTGTGCATGCCGTAGCGCTTACGCAGGGACGAGCGAGTGATGGCATGCGCTCGTGATGAAAGCCGCCGGGAGCGGAACGAAACACCATGAACCCGTTTCCCGTCGTCCTCGCCGATCTGCGCTCGCTGCGCTGGGTGGCGTTCGTGGCGCCGCTGCTGGTCGCGATCGCGGTGTCGGTCGGGGTGTCGCTGTCGGCGCAGGAGCGCGCGGTGCGCCAGGCGAGCGCCAGCGCCGCGTCCGGCTTCGACCTTCTGATCGGCGCGCCGGGCAGCCAGACCCAGCTGACCATGACCACCGTCTATCTGCAGCCCGAGGCGCTGCCGCTGATGGACGGCGCCATCCTGAAAACCCTCGCCGCCGACCCGCGTGCAAAAGCTTTTGCGCCGATCGCCTTCGGCGACGTGTTTCGCGGATATCCGATCGTCGGCACCACCACGACGTTCGCCACCCGCTGGGGTCGCCTCGCGGCGAGCGAGGGCCGCATCTTCTCCGCCGAGGGCGAGGCGGTGATCGGCGCGGACGTGACGCTCGCGATCGGCGACGAGATCACCCCCTCGCACGGCCATGCCGGCCACCGGAACCCGCTCGGCGTCGAGACCGAGGAGGAGGCCCGCCACCGCCACGCGCACGTCCATTATCACGTGGTCGGCCGGCTGCCGCGCCTCGGCACGCCGTGGGACCGCGCCATTCTGGTGCCGATCGAGAGCGTGTGGGAGACCCACGGCCTCGGCAACGGCCATGCCGACCACGAGGCGCCGATCGGCCCGCCGTTCGACGCCGAAAAAATCCCCGGCGTGCCGGCGGTGGTGGTGAAGCCGGGCTCGGTCGCCGACGCCTACATGCTGCGGGCAAAGTACCGGGCGGGCGCGACGATGGCGTTCTTCCCCGCCGAGGTCCTGGTGTCGATCTACAAGACGCTCGGCGACGTGCGCGATCTTCTGCAGGTCGCGGCGATCCTCAACGACGTGGTGGTGTTCGCGGCGATCTCGATCCTGCTGCTGGCGCTCGCCGGGCTGCGGCGGCGGCGCTACGCGCTTTTGCGCGCGCTCGGGGCGTCGCGGACCTATGTGCTGGCGACCGTCTGGCTCGGCGCGGTGGTGATCCTCGCCGCCGGCTGCGCCGCCGGCATTGCGCTCGCCCAAATCACCGGGATGGTGGTCGGGCACTGGGTGGAGGCCCGCACCGGGCTCGCGCTCCCCTCCACCATCGCGCTCGCCGACGCCCTGCCGGTGCTCGGGCTGATCGCCGTCGGCAGCCTGTTGGCGCTCGCGCCCGGCCTCGCCGCCTTCCGCATCCCGGTCGCCGCCACCTTGCGCGGCTGACGAAAAAACCCCTCCCGATCCGCCGCCGCCTCCCCCATATCCCGCAAACCGGATTTTGCCCCCGCGCGAGCGCGTGCTAGGGGCAGGCTCGTTTCGCGAGCCGCACCGACCGGCCCCTACCCCCGAGGCCCCGGATGGACCACCAGACCCCGCCGCTCTTTCCGCCGTCGAAGCCGACCCGTCGGCCGGCACAATTCCTGCCGACCAGCCGCGCCGAGATGGCCGCCCTCGGCTGGGACGCCTGCGACGTCGTGCTGGTGACCGGCGACGCCTATGTCGACCATCCGAGCTTTGGCATGGCGATCGTCGGGCGGTTCCTCGAGGCGCAGGGATTTCGCGTCGGCATCCTCGCCCAGCCGGACTGGCACGCGGCGGAACCGTTCGCCGCGCTCGGCAAGCCGAAGCTGTTTTTCGGCGTCACCGGCGGCAACATGGATTCGATGGTCAACCGCTACACGTCGGACCGCCGGCTGCGGCACGACGACAGCTACTCGCCGAACGGCGAGGGCGGCCGGCGGCCGGACCGCTGCACCATCGTCTACGCCCAGCGCTGCCGCGAGGCCTTCAAGGACGTGCCGATCGTGCTCGGCGGCATCGAGGCGTCGCTGCGGCGCATCGCGCATTACGACTACTGGTCGGACAAGGTGCGCCGCTCGGTGCTGGCCGACGCCAAGGCCGACATTCTCCTTTACGGCAATGCCGAGCGGGCGCTCGCCGAGGTGGCGCGCCGCATCGCCGCCGGCGAGCGCGCTTCCGAGATTTTCGGCGTGCGCGGCACCGCCGTGTTTCGCCGCGTGCCGGAAAACTACACCGAGCTGCACGCCGACGATCTCGACAGCGAGGACGACGGCGCCCGCCGCACGAGCGGCGACACGGTGATCCGCCTGCCCTCCTACGAGCAGGTCCTTGCCGACCGCGAGGCCTATGCCCGCGCCTCGCGCGTGCTGCATCGGGAGAGCAATCCCGGCAATGCCCGCCCGCTGGTGCAGCGCCACGGCGACCGCGATCTGTGGCTCGAGCCGCCGCCGATCCCGTTGACGACCGCCGAGATGGATTCGGTCTATGGCCTGCCCTATGCCCGCGCGCCGCATCCCTCCTATGGCGAGGCGAAAATTCCCGCCTGGGACATGATCAAATTCTCGGTGACGATCATGCGCGGCTGCTTCGGCGGCTGCACCTTCTGCTCGATCACCGAGCACGAGGGCCGGGTGATCCAGAGCCGCTCCGAAGGCTCGATTCTGCGCGAGATCGAGACCATCCGCGACAGGACGGCCGGCTTCACCGGCACCATCTCCGACATCGGTGGCCCGACCGCCAACATGTACCGGATGGCCTGCAAGGACGAAAAGATCGAGGCGTCGTGCCGGCGGCCGTCCTGCGTGTTTCCGGGCATCTGTCCGAACCTGAACACCTCGCACGACGCGCTGATCGCGCTCTATCGCAAGGCCCGCGAGATCGACGGCGTGAAGAAGGTTCTTGTCGCCTCCGGCGTGCGCTACGACCTCGCGGTGGAGAGCCCGGCCTATGTGAAGGAGCTGGTGACGCATCACGTCGGCGGGTATTTGAAGATCGCGCCGGAGCACACCGAGCGCGGGCCGCTCGACAAGATGATGAAGCCCGGCATCGGCGCTTACGACCGCTTCAAGACGATGTTCGAGGCGGCCGCCGCGAAGGCCGGCAAGAAATATTATCTGATCCCGTATTTCATCGCCGCGCATCCCGGCACCACCGACAGCGACATGATGAACCTCGCGCTGTGGCTCAAGAAGAACCGCTACCGCGCCGACCAGGTTCAGACTTTTCTCCCCTCGCCGATGGCGACCGCGACCGCGATGTACCACTCCGGCGTCAACCCGTTGCGCGCGGTGCGGCACGGCGGGAGCGAGCCGGTCGAGGCGATCTCGGGCGCGCGGCAGCGCCGGCTCCACAAGGCGTTTCTGCGGTATCACGACCCCGACAATTGGCCGCTTTTGCGCGACGCGCTGAAGGCGATGGGCCGCGCCGATCTGATCGGCTCGCGTCCCGATCAGCTGGTGCCGGCGCACCAGCTGCCCGGCACCGGAAAAGCCGCCTCCACCCGCCGCCCGGTGCGACCTGGCGATCGTCCCGTCCGCAGCGGCCGGTTCGGCACCTTCACCACCAAGGGCGTGCGCTGACCGTTTTTGCGCGCGCTGATTATTAGATACAGATCATACAATCTCGAGTTGCTTTTTGGTCCTCCTGCCGTTACCTCTCGAACCGCCGGCATCAACCGAAGCGTGTACATTCTCCAGTCAACCCCCTGAAACGGAGATGACGATGAGGACGACGGCAATTTCGACACTGGCCCTGCTGGTCGGGCTCGGTCTCGCGACGACGGCGGCCTACGCCGATTCGATCAGTGCCTCCAGCATCGGCCTGAACGGCCATATCGGCGGCACCGGCGGCTCTCACACGATCGTGATCGACGGCGTCTCCTGCAAGCTGAAGAACTCCACCACCGGCGCCGGCGGCGGCAAGGGCTGCAACTACACGCTGAGCGGCGGCGTCGACGCCGAGGGCAAGGGGTCGATCAAGTCGACCACCTCGAACCAAGGCTGCAGCCAGAACTGCGAATGATCCGTCTCACCGAGCGAGACGGAGCACCGTCTCCCGGCTCCCGGCGATGGCCGCACCGGCGCCCGCGTCTGGGCCCGCGCGGCGGCCCGCGCCGGGACCTTCGTGCCGCGGGACCATGAAGCACCCCGAAGCACGCGGAAGCAGGGCGGCGCCGCCCTGCTTCCTGCTCCCTCCGACCAGGACCGTGACGACCTCTGCCGTGACGAGCTCTGCCGTGACCTCGTCGACCGCGCGGCCGTAAACCTCACGCGGCGGCCGAGCCGAGGTCGTTTTCGCGCGGCGGATGGGCCTGCCAAAAGATCGCGGCGTTCGCCTCCTCCCAGGCCTTTGCGTCGGCGGCGGTGGTGCCGAGCGCGGGCAGCACCGGCGCGACCGGCAGCGGCGCGCCGGATCCGAGCGACGTCTCGCCGGGCACCGCGCGGGCGACCCGGTTGCGGCCCGCCGTCTTCGCCCGGTAGAGCGCGGCGTCCGCCTCCATCAGCAGCGTCGAGACGGTGGTGGTGGCCGGGCCGGCGCTGATGCCGACGCTGACCGTCGCACCGATCGCCTGCGGGCCGATCACCGCGCCGGCGACCTCGAACGCCTGCCGCACCCGCTCCGCGGCGATCGCCGCCTCGTCGAGGCTGCCCGGCAGCAGCACGACGAACTCCTCGCCGCCGAACCGCGCCACCAGATCGGTCGCCCGCAGATTGCCGGCGATCGTGCCGGCGAACAGCTTCAACACCTCGTCGCCGACGAAGTGGCCGAAGCGATCGTTGACCATCTTGAAGTGGTCGAGGTCGAACACCATCGCGGCGAGCGGCTCGTCCTTGCGCTGCTGCACCGCCTGCATGCGGGCGGCCCCCTCGAAGAAGGCGCGGCGGTTGTAGAGGCCGGTCAGAGGATCGGTCGAGGCGGCCGTGCGCTGCAGGCGCACCACCTGGTCCTTGCTCAGGGTCACGACGATGAAGGCGGTGCCGATCACGTAGAGCAGCGCCTCGATGGCGAACACCGCGAACCAGCCGCCGGCGAGCGAGACGAGCCCCTGGTCGTCCGGCAGCACGCTGGCGAGCGGCACCGGGGCGAGGAAGACGATGCCGTGCAGCAGCGGCACGAACAGCGCCGGCCAGCGGGCGATCAAGGCCTTGCGCCGCTCCCGCCACAGCTCGAAGGCGGTGAGGAAGGTGTAGATCGAGATGATCACCGAGCTGCCGATCACCCGGTGCGCGGGACTCTCCAGCACGCCGGGCAGCGCGCTCGCGACCAGCCACGCCAGCGCGCCGGCGGCCATCGCGACCCACGGCACCTCGCGGCCGTGAAACACCCGCGCGGCCGCCCACATCATGCCGCAGGCGAGAAACAGGAGCGCGCTCGCGAACCCTTCCGGCAGGACCAGGACGCCGTCGAGCGCCCACAGGGCGACCGAGAAGCCACCGAGCAGATAGGCGGCGCCCCACCAGCCGAGCGCGCGGATACGCTCCTGCCGCCACGCGCTGAGCAGGAACAGGCCGAGGAGTGCGCTGATGCAGATGGCGATCACGAACAGGGTCGAGACATCCAGCGTGATCGTCGCTTGGTGCGACTGTTGGACCATGACGTGACTCCGCTCTCGAAGGACGACGCCAATCTAGCCCTCTGCCACAGCGTGAACGAGCGCTCACTGCCGGCACGCTTTGCGGTTCGCTCGCCCGATGGCCGGCGTTTTGTCGATCGGTTTCGTTACGACATCGCGCGAATGCGCGACAATTCGAGCGGAGTTTTCCGCTACCGCCCGCCGAACGCGCTCTGCGTGCTCTCGCTGGATGCAAGCAAAAGCGACATTCCATTTTTACGAAGCATCAAGCCGGCGACGCAATGATGCGGCCGCCTGTTCACCGGCGGTGCGGACGACGCGGCTCGCGTCGTCCGCACCGCGTCATGGGACGTCGCGCCATGAGCGTGAGTTCGGTTTCCGATTCGTCGTCGTCGCTGGTGCGAGCTCTGTCGCAACGGGTCGATCGCGACCCCGCCGAGCGATCGTCGGCCGACCAGCTGCAGCCCCGCCAGACCGCGTCGCCCACTTCGAACGCCACGTCCCCGGCGCGTGAGCCATCCACGCAGCGGGCGGCGGCCGCCGGCCAGGACGCCGCAGCGCCCCGCCAAGTCTCGCGATCCGACGTGGCGTCGACCTTCGACCGCCTGTCGGGACCGGTGCGCGCCCAGCTGCTCGCGGTGCAGGAGCAGAGCGCCAGCCCACGCCCGGACGACACCGCGGCCGCCACCGATTCGAGCACGCAAACCGAGACGGCCCAGCCGAGCCGCAATACGTCGGGCACGACGAACGCGGCGACGAGCACCACCGACAGCGATACCGACCGGGAGCGCAGGGACGCGCGGACCGAGACCCGAGCCGACACTCGGACCGAGCAGACCGGCGACGGCTCGACCCGGCGGGCCGAAGCGTCGTCCACGCCGAGCACCACCGCGTCGTCCGCGAGCGAGACCAGCGAAACCGGCGAATCGAGCGAAACCAGCGAATCCAGCGAGACGACCGAGCAGGCCCGGGCGGCAACCGCCTGACGTTTCCGCCGCGCCACGCCCGCCGCCCGACACCGCGGCCACGTCCCTTCCGGGACGTCGGCCGTTTTTTTTCGTCATCGACGACCTGCCCCGCCACGATCCTCGCGGCGATCCCCACCGTGATCGTCGCGGCGCGGCGCTGCCGTCTGCCCGCGAACAACGCGCGAAAACGCACCCCGATGCGCCGAAAATGCCGATGGCCGGACCTTTCGGCCCGGCCATCGCTGCATGCTCCGAAAAGATCGGTGTGATCCCAACGGCGACAGAGTCCGACCTCGTCCTGAGGAGCACTCCGCAGGA
>NZ_AKZI01000062.1 GCF_000293785.1 Rhodovulum sp. PH10
CGCCCCGCCGCAAGCCCTCAAAGCCGTGGCCTGACCACGACGCTTACAGAACGTCGGCAGGTTCGCCAAAACGAACGCCGTTCCCGAGGAGTTGGCCCATGGCCCGACGTGGTGTGGCGAGCGGGGCCTTGTCGGTGCCGTCGCGGGCGAGCCAGGTGCGGTGAAGCCCTGTGATCGTGCCGTCTCGATCCGTGACGGCAGCGAGCAGCGCCGGCCACGTCTCGCAGGGACCGTTCTCGATGGTGCGATGGAAGCAGCGCGGGTGGAAACGGAGAGCTGGAAGACAGCGAAGGTCGCCGATGCCGCGGGCGCGGAGATAGCTCTCGACGAGCGTGCCCCGGATCGGCTGCCCCATGGCGAACAGGCGCCGGGCTGATTCAGGCGAGCCGGCCGGTGCCGGAGCGATGTGCTGGGCAGGCTCGGGCCGCGGTAAACTCAGGAACCGACGGGCTTCGTCGAGCACGTCCTGAACATCGTGGAGCCGGCAGTTGCGCGCGATCAAATCGAGAAGATCACCGTGCTCGCCGGTCGCCGCATCGGTCTTATGTGCAGTTGAACATAAGACGGATTATGTTGCGGCGCTGGTTATGTTGCGGCCCCGCGCTGGAAGGCCGTTTTGTGAGGGATCGGCAGCTTCTGCGCAACATAACCTCAGCCCGTCAGGGAGGGTCGCGTGATGCGCCGCGACGCTTCCGAGCTGGCGCGGCGTCTCGCCCGGGACGCCGAGGCGGTCTGCCGCCATTATCTGTCGAAGGGTCGACGCTAGGGTCGCTACTGGATGGTGGGCGACGTGCGCAACACGCCTGGCCGGTCGATGTTCGTCCGGCTGAGTGGGCCGGACTCCGGTCCTGGCGCCGCCGGGCGCTGGACCGATGCCGCCTCGGCCGAGCACGGCGACCTGC
>NZ_AKZI01000063.1 GCF_000293785.1 Rhodovulum sp. PH10
CGCGCCCCCCCGCCGGCGGGCGCGGGGCGGAGCCGATGGCGGGCTCCCGCAAGGCCGCGCCGGCGCCGGGCTCCGCCCCCCGCCCCGGCACCCCCCGCCGGCTCGGCGCGCCGGGGACGATGCCGCTCGGCCGGCCACAGCGGCCGGCGACGGACCCCGCCCGCACGGCGGCGGACGACCGCTCACCGGACGATCCGGTCGAGAAAGTGGCGTCCTGAGCGCTCCTCGATCTCGACCACCCAGACATCGGGATCGAACCGCGTCTCGCGCGCGATGAACGCCTCGACCTCGCTCTCGGGCGCGGGCAGCGTCTTCAGCGCCGGCGCGAACGCGCGATCGTAGGGCTTTTCCTCGTCGAACGCGGTCTGCGGGGCCGGGGAATAGAGGTCGGCGGTGCCGTCGAGCCGGTTGACCACGACGAAGATCGCCCCGGCCTCCTCGGCGCCGCGCCGGCGCACGGCGGCAAATACGCCTTCGACGCCGCAGCGGCGGATATAGGCGGCGACCCACAGGGCGGATTTCAGGCGCATGGCTCGGTATCGCCCGCGCGCGGCCGCCGCGCAAGACGCGACGCAAGCCGCGGCGCGAGCTCACTCGATCGGGCGTCCGGTGAGATCGGCGAGCTCGCGGGTCAGCCGCTCGCTCACCTCGCCGGTGACCGGCAGCCGTCGCGATTCCTCGAAGGCCGAGATCGCCGCGTGGGTCTTCTCGTCGTAGACGCCGGTCGGCTTCACCTGGCCGTAGCCGAAATCCGACAGCGCGCGCTGCACGGCACGCAGCCGCGGCGAGGCGACCTCGGCGGGCGGCACCGGAGCCGGCGCCATCGCCCGGCCGGGCGGCACGTTGGAGGGCGGCGGCGCCATCGGCGCGTCGCGCGCCACCACCGGGGGAGCCGAGCCGGTGGTCGCCCGCGGCTCGGCCGCCGCCCGCGGAGCGGCGGCGCCGGTGCCGGAGAGCGACGCCGGGGTCGGCTTCGGCTGGCCGCTCGACTGCAGCAGGAGGCCGGCGATCGGGTCGGGCCTCGCCGCCGCGGCGGCCGCGGCGCGTCCACGGGCCGGGGCGCGCGACAGCGCCTTCAGAACCGATTCGCTCGGCGTGCCGGTGACCGGGAGGCCGGCGTCGTGCTCGAAGGCGCGCAGCGCCGCCTCGGTGCGGCTGCCGGAGATGCCGTCGATCGCCCCGTCGTAATAGCCGCGGCGCGACAGCTCGCGCTGCAGGTCGGTCACCAGATCGGCGTGATTGCGGGGCGGCGAAAGCTCGCCCTGTGGCGCCGGAGCCGGCGCGGGCTCGCCCCGCGGCGTGCCGGAGGCCGCCTGCGGCCGCGGCCGCGGCAGCACCGACAGAACGCCGGCGCCGGTGAGCGCGCCGGTCGATTCGGCGCCGGTCGCCGGGCGCGACGGCGGCAGGCGGGTCGCTGCCGTGTGCACCGGCTGGAGCGCGAAGATCGGCGCCGGGTGTGGCCCGGGCTGCATGTAGAGGGCGTTGATCACCACGGTGGCGAGCGCGGCGAGGCCGGCGAGCGAGGCGAGCGTGTCGCTCGGCCGGTGCAGCAGCACGCGCGCCACCACCGACCGTTTGGCCGGCTTGGCGCCGCGCCGCACCGGACGCACCTCGTCCTCGTCGTCGTCGATCGGCTCACGCACGCTTCTTGACCGCAACAGTCGCCTCGTTCGTCTCGTTCGTGTCGTTGGTCTGGCCCTGAACCGGCAGCCGCCGCACCGTCGACGTCTCCGCCGCCTGCGCCGACCGTGCCGCGGCGCCGCCACGACCCGCCTCGCAGTCGAGCGGCAGACGCACCGTCACGGTGGTGCCGGTGCCGACCCGGCTCCGCATCGTCATATCACCCCCGTGCAGCCCGATCAGCCCCTTGACGATCGACAGGCCGAGCCCGGTGCCGGCATGCGGCCGGTCGTAGGAGTCGCGCGACTGGAAGAAGGGGTTGCCGCAGCGCTTCAAGTCCTCCTCGCAGATGCCGATTCCGGTGTCCTCGACCGACAGCACGAGGCGGCCGCCGTCGGCCACCGCACGCACGGTGATTCGTCCGCCGCGGTCGGTGAACTTCACCGCGTTCGACAGGAGGTTGAGAAGGATCTGCTTGAGCGCGCGCTTGTCGGCGACGATCTCGCCGACCGCCGGATCGATCACGGTGGCGAGCGTGACGTCGAGCTCGGCCGCCTTGAGCGCCAAGAGGTCGCGGCACGAGGCGATCACCGGCGCCAGCGCGAACGGCTCGGGATGGATCTCGAACTCGCCGGTCTCGAGCTTCGACATGTCGAGCAGGTCGTTGACCACGGCGAGCAGATGATTGCCCGAATCGTTGATCAGCTGCGCGTACTCGCGCCGCCGCTCGGCCGTCAGGTTCAGCGCGGTCTCGTTCACCAGCATGTCGGAGAAGCCGATGATGGCGTTGAGCGGCGTGCGCAGCTCGTGGCTCATGGTAGCGAGGAAGCGGCTCTTGGCCGAGTTGGCGCGCTCCGCCTCGGTGCGGGCGTTGTCGAGCGCGCGCTCCTGCTCCTTGCGCTCGGTCACCTCGCGCATCACCGCGACGACCTCGTGCTGCTCGTGCCCGGCGCCGGTGACGACGGCATCGAGCGGACGGCAGCGCATCTCGATCCAGATGAAGCGCGCGGGCTCGCCCGGCGTCTCGGCATCGCGGCGCACGCGGAACTCGACCGAGCGGGTCTCGCCGTTCGAGGCTGCATCAGACAGCGCGGAGAGATAGGCCGGCCGGTCGGAGATGTGCACGCGGTCGAACAGGCCGTGGCCGTGCAGCTCGCGGGCGCGCGCGCCGAACAGACGCTCGGCCGCCGGCGAGACGAACAGCACCGCGCCGTTGAGGCCGTGCCGCGTGATCACGTCGGTCATGTTGCAGGCGAGCAGACGATAACGATCCTCCTCCGCGCCGAGCAGCCAGTTGCTGGTGCGGGTGAGCGATTCGGCGCCGAGCGCGAGCCCGGTCGCATAGAGCGCGGCGGAGATGATGCCGAGCGCGGCGAGCGCGCCGGTGCGCTGATCGCCGGCGAGCGGCGTCGGCAACAGATCGAGCGTGCCGGCGGCGACCAGCAGGCCCGCCGCGCCGAGCGCGACCAGCGAGGCGATCGTCACCACCCGGCGCGAGGCCGACAGCGCCGCCTCGAGCGGCACCACCACGAGCCAGATCGCGGCGAACGAGCCGATGCCGCCGGTCTTCACCGCAACCGTCGTGACGAGGCCCGCGAGCGCGAGCGACGACATCGTGTGCGCGCTCTCGTAGCGGCCGGTGCGCGACAGATAATAAGCGATGAGGATCGGCACGATCAGCCAGCCGAACACGACCACCTCGAGCGCGCTCGGCGCGCCGCGCAACGCGATGTAGGCCGGAAACGCACTGAGCGCGACCAGGCTGCCGACCAGCCGCGGCGCGATGAACGCGCGATGACGCGCACTGATCAGAGGATCGCCATGCACGGAGGGATGCACGAGTGCACCCACGTAATCCCCGACTGGTTTGAGAACACCCACGTCGCCCACACGTCTTGTCACGACGCTCCCCTCGCGCCGACCGAGATCGTGTCAGACGCCCATTAAACGAACACTAAGGGCGGTGCATCCGGCCCGCCGCTTCCTGCATCGCTCACGGAAATGGCCGGAACCACACACCCCATTCTGGCGCCATGGTGAACGGCGGGTTGAATGGTGAACGCTTTCTTGTTTGGTGAACGAAACCTTGCATCCGTCCGCCACGACCGGTGAACGCCGGCGCGGCGGGCGGCCGAGGCCCCATGTCTCGCGCGCCGGATCAGTGAAGAATCACAAAGCCCGCGCGCTGTCGCAATAGCGCCGCGGGTGCGACGAGAGGGTAAAGGCGATCGCTCGAATTGTCGGAAAATTCACGTCGAATTCGACGACGCATTCGAACGGCGCATCAAAACGGCACTGTTAGCGTTTGCCCCCGGGGAACGAAAGATCGGGACCGAAAACCGGGAACGAAAAGCCCGGAACGAAAGATCGGGACCGAAGGATTCGGGGACGCGATGGGGACGAGGGAGACGGGGACGAACAGGACGACGGGAACGGGACGATGAGGTTCTTGATACGCTCCATCTTCTGGCTCGGGGTGATCGCGGCACTGCTGCCGATGCTCACCCGCGGGCCGACCGACGGCCAGGGCGCCGCCCCGCCGGTGAGCGCCTTCGACGCCGCGACTGCCGCCTCGGCGGTGGTGTCGGACATGCGCCAGTTCTGCACGCGCCAGCCGGACGCCTGCGCGGTCGGCGGCCGGGTCTTTGCCGCGCTCGGCCAGACGGCACAGGCCGGCGCGCGCATGCTCTACGACATCGTCAGCGCGCAGATGTCCGGCTCCGGCGACGGCGCGGCCTCCGGCACGCCGGTCACCGGGGCGACCGGGCGGCCCGACACCGCGCGGCCGACCACCTCGCAGAACACGTTGACGATCGACGATCTCGGGCCCCAGTGGCGCGGCCCGACCGCCGGCATCGAGGCGCGGCGCCCGCAGGGCTGATCCCGCTTCGCCGGTTTTCGGCACGCCGCGACCGGCACGACGCGACCGACACGACGTTCGGGCGCGCGCCGTGCCGGCGAGGCACCGGCGGAGGGCACCGGCGGTTGCCGGAAAAGCCCGCCACGCATTCCAATCCGCAGCGAACGCTCCTATGTTCGGCCGGTCGGGCGCCATCGGCGGCGCCCGCGAGGCGGGCCAATGACACTCGACGAGATCACCGACAATTTTTCGCTGCTGGACGACTGGGACGACCGCTACCGCTACATCATCGAGCTCGGCCGCACGCTGGAGCCGCTGCCCGACGCGGACCACAACGACGCGCACAAGGTGCAGGGCTGCGCGAGCCAGGTGTGGCTCACCACCAAGGTGCAGCCGAACGGCGCGAACGGCCCGGTGCTGTCGTTCAAGGGCGACAGCGACGCCCACATCGTGCGCGGGCTGATCGCAATTTTGTTCGCCCTCTACTCCGGCAAGCCCGCCAAGCAGATTCTCGAGATCGAGCCGTCGACCGTGTTCGACCGGCTCGGGCTCGGCGACCACCTCACGCCGCAGCGCTCCAACGGGCTGAAGTCGATGGTCGCCCGCATCCGCCGCGAGGCCGAGGCCGCCCTCGCCGCGGTGGGGTGACGAAACGCGGGAGGCGACATGCCCCGCATCCGGGACGAGTCCCAGGGACGAGTCCCCTACTCCGCCGGCTGGGGCGCGAGGCGCGCGGCAGTGCGTGGCGGCACGATGTGCGCCCAGGCCGGT
The DNA here is from genome assembly GCF_000293785.1 of Rhodovulum sp. PH10. Lineage (GTDB taxonomy): Bacteria > Pseudomonadota > Alphaproteobacteria > Rhizobiales > Xanthobacteraceae > Rhodoplanes. The sequence goes on from NZ_AKZI01000063.1 coordinate 5,252, forward strand.
CGCTCGAAGAGAAAATCGAAGCGGCCGCCGCGGGTCGCCCACCACAGCGCGAGCGAACCCATGATGGCGACCGCGGTGACGATCAGCGAGATCGCGCCGACCGACTCGATGACGCCGGCCTTCATCAGCACCACGCGGGTCGCCGCCATCGGCAGGAAGAAGGCGAAATAGATCACGATCGAGTTCCGCCCGCAGTAGCGCACGGCCTCGAACAGCCGGCTCCTTGCCATCAGCGCCGAGACGGTGATCACCGCGAAGGCGCCGGCAAAGCCGAGCACCAGCGAGACCAGCGGCCACTCCGAGAAGCCCGCATAGACCACGCCGCCGTTCGCCAGTGCCCAGGCCAGAAGCCCGGCCAGCGCCACGCCCGGCCGGCGCATCACGAAGGCGGCGAAGGCGAAGACTTTCGGGGCGATCAGGTAGCCCGTGTAGAAATACACGAAGCGCGAGGCGAACTCGTCGATCACCATCCAGCCGGTCTCGACATGGGCGGTCTCCAGCGCCGCCGCGACCAGCCACACCGCAATCACCGGAATGCCGAGCTGGCGCGCCCCTTTGGTGACCACGAAGAAGATCGGCAGCATGTAGATGAACCACAGCGCACCGAACGGATCGACGAAGGACAGCGCATAGATGTGGAGCGCGCCGAGCCAGCCCTGCTCGGCGGCGAACACCGGGGCCTTCACGGCGACCTGGAGCGTCATCCACAGGAAGTAGAAATAGGCGAAATGCACCACCTTCTTGTCGGTGAAGGTGCGCCAGTCGCGGTCGATCGTGCGGGCGAGGAAGAGCCCCGAGATCAGGAAGAAGTCCGGCATGCGGAAGGGCTTGGCGAACATCACGAAGGGGTGCAGGAAACCCTCGTGGCCGGCCGCGAGCTCCACCCCGAAGGTCGAGTGCAGCATCACCACCATGATGATGCAGAAACCCTTGGCGTAATCGACCCAATCGACCCGGTGGCCCGGGGCGGCAGCGGTGGTGGGGGTTGCCATCGTCCGTCCTCGCCTGTTTCTGGCGCCATCGTCCCACACCGGGACGAAAGCCGACGCCCGCCTGCATCGGTGCAAGCCGCGGGCCGCTCCGCAAGGGGCGGATCGGGACGCGGTTAATGCGGCGGTGGCGGACCCACGAGGTAGCATGAACCAGAACCTTCCTTTTGCCGAGCCGCTGCCGATCGACGATGCCTTGCCGGCGCTCACCGCCGCGCTCGCCGGGCACGACGCCGCGGTGCTGGTGGCGCCGCCCGGCGCCGGCAAGACCACGCGGGTTCCGCTGGTGCTGATCCGTGAGCCGTGGGCGGCGGGCAAGAAAATCCTCGTGCTGGAGCCGCGGCGGCTGGCGGCACGCGCTGCGGCGGCGCGGATGGCGGCGACGCTCGGCGAGTCGGTCGGCCAGACGGTCGGCTACCGGGTGCGGTTCGGCTCGAAGATTTCCGGAAAGACCCGCATCGAGGTGGTCACCGAGGGCGTCTTCACCCGGATGATCCTCGACGACCCGACACTCGAGGACGTGGCGGCCGTGCTGCTCGACGAGTTCCACGAGCGCTCGCTCGACGCCGATCTCGGCCTCGCGCTCGCCCGCGACACCCAGCAGGGATTTCGCGAGGACCTGAAGATTCTGGTGATGTCGGCCACCATCGACGGGGCGAGGATCGCGGAAAAGCTCGGGGGGGCGCCGGTGGTGGAGAGCCTCGGCCGGGCGTTTCCGGTCGAGACCAAGCATTTTGCACGCGATTCCGCACAGCGGCTGGAGCCCCAGGTGGCGGACGCAGTGCTGCGGGCACTCCGGGCGGAAAAAGGCTCGATGCTGGTGTTTCTGCCGGGTGCGGGAGAAATCCGCCGCACCGAGGCGCTGCTCGCCGAAAAGCTCGCCGATCCGATGGTCGACGTCGTGCCGCTCTATGGCGCGCTCGATGCCGACGTGCAGGACCGGGCGATCTCGCCGGCGGCGCCCGGCCGGCGCAAGGTGGTGCTGGCGACCTCGATCGCCGAAACCTCGCTCACCATCGAGGGCGTGCGGGTGGTGATCGATTCCGGGCTCGCGCGGGTGCCGCGCCACGAGCCCGACCTCGCGCTGACGCGGCTCGAGACGGTGCGGGTGTCGCGGGCGGCCGCCGACCAGCGCCGCGGCCGCGCCGGCCGCACGGAGCCCGGCGTGTGCTGGCGCCTGTGGGACGAGCGCGAGACGGTTTCGCTCGAGCCGTTCGCGCAAGCCGAAATCCTCGCGGCCGATCTTTCCGCGCTGGTGCTCGATCTCGCGCATTGGGGCGTCACCGACCCGGCGACGCTGACCTTTCTCGATGCCCCGCCCGCCCCCGCGCTCGCCGAGGCGAAGGTCTTGTTGCAGAATCTCGGCGCCATCGACGCCGACGGCCGCATCACCGACGCCGGCCGCCGCCTGCGCGCGCTGCCACTGCCGCCACGGCTCGCCCGCATGGTGACGGCGGCGGCCGCCTTCGGGGCGGCGCCGCTCGGTGCCGAGATCGCCCTGGTGCTCACCGAGCGCGGGCTCGGCGGCACCGACATCGACCTGCGCCACCGGCTCGACGGGCTGCGCCGCGACCGCTCGCGCCGCGCCGAGGAGGCCCGCCGGATGGCCGCCCGCTGGGCCGAGATCTCGGTCGCCGGCCAGCGCGCCGCCGGCGCGATCGCACCGGCCGGCGCAGGCCGCGTGTCGGCCGCGGCCGACCGGCTGCCGGGCACGCTGCTCGCGCTCGCCTATCCGGACCGGGTGGCGAAGGCCCGCGGTGGCGGCGCGGGCGGTGGGAGCGGCGTGCTGCTGGCGAACGGCCGCGGCGCGGTGGTCGACCCCGCCTCCCCGCTCGCCCGCGAGCCGTTTCTGGTGGTCGCCGACCTCGCCGGCACGGCGGCGGCGAGCCGGGTGCTGCTCGCGGCCCCGATCGCCCCGGAGGACGTCGAGGCGCTGTTCGCGCAAAACGTCGTCGAGGGCGAGGAGGTGGTGTTCGACCCCGCCTCGGCGTCCTTGCGGGCGCGCTGGAGCCGGCGGCTCGGGGCGATCGCGCTCGCCGAGAAGCCGGTTCCGGTGGTGCCGAGCGACGAGACCGCCCGCAAGCTCGCAGACGGCATCGGCCGCCTCGGGCTCGACCGGCTGCCCTGGAGCCCGGCTTTGGCGCAGTGGCGCGACCGGGTGACTTTTCTTCGCCGGAACGAGGGTGACGACTGGCCGGACCTCTCCGACGCCACGCTCGGCGCGACGCTCGGCGACTGGCTCGCCCCGGCGCTCGCCGGAAGAATTTCGCTCGGCGATCTCGGCACCGATGCCTTCTCGAATGCCGTGCGAAGCCTCTTGCCCTGGAACCTGCACAAGAAACTGGAGCACGAGGCGCCGACCCATTTCGAGGCGCCGTCCGGCTCGCGTGTGCCGATCGAGTACACCGAGGAAGGGCCGAAACTGTCGATCCGGGTGCAGGAGCTTTTTGGCCTCGCCGAGCATCCGTCGATCGCCGGCGGACGGGTACCGCTGATCGTCGAGCTGTTGTCGCCCGCCCAGCGGCCGGTGCAGATCACCACCGATCTGCCCGCTTTCTGGCAAGGTTCCTACGCCGCCGTGCGAACCGAGATGCGCGGCCGCTATCCCAAGCACCCGTGGCCGGAGGACCCGACCACCGCCCCCGCCACCCGCCGCGCAAAACCGAAGGGGACGTGAGGCGGGCACGTGAGGCGGGGACGTGAGGCGGGTGCGCAAACCGTTCCGCAAAATTTTACCGTCGTCCAAGTCACCCGTGGCCACGGTGGCGATCGCGGCAAAACTCCGCATCCCCGTTAAGCCGGTGCTCGAGCGCACGTGATCGGATGGCGCATCCGCGAGGAGCCTTTCCGATGCGCAACCTGATTGCGTTCGCCCTGCTGACATTGGTGGTGGCCGCGCTGGTGCCGCCGCTCCTCATGGACATCTCCGAGCACACCGGCCGGACCGCGAGCGAGGCCGCCGACGCCCCACCCTCGCCCGACCTGCCTTCGCCCTATCCGCCGGCCCCCGTCGCCGCCGGCGGCTATCGCAGCATGACGCTGCAGCGCGGCCGCAACGGTCATTTCCACGTCGACGCGATGCTGAACGGCCGGCAGATGGCGTTCCTGATCGACACCGGCGCCTCGGTGGTGGCATTGCGCGAGAGCGACGCCGCCCGGCTCGGCATCCGGCCGATGCCGCGCGACTACACCGCCCGGGTCGCGACCGCCAACGGCACGGTGATGGCCGCCCCGGCAAACATTCGCCGCATCGAGGTGGGCAGCCTGATGGCGCAGGACGTCGCCGCCCTGGTGCTGCCCGACACCGCGCTCGGCCAGAATTTGCTCGGCATGTCCTTTCTCTCGCGGGTGCGGTTCGAGCACCGCGACGGCAAGCTGGTGCTCGAGCAGTAGCCTGCAGCCGCCCTTTCGACCCGCCGTTCGCGCCCCGGCCGGCGCAACAGGGCGACACCTGCCGTGCAAAACGCCGCACGGCGGACGTGCAAACGCTCGCCCGCTCGTGACAGTGCCGGCGCGGTCGGCTAATCAGGGCGGATGGCCATTCTTCTCGACACGCCGCGCCGCGCCGCATCCGATCTGTTCGACCTCGAGGCCGCCGCCGCCGACCTCGAGGCGCTCGTCCGCGAAAATCCCCGGCAGGAGCGCGAGCTGCGCATCGCGGTGGCGCAGCGGCTGAAGACCGCCGTCACCGAGGGCCGCGCCAAGGCGGAGGAGCTGCTGCTGGCCGACCGGCACGGCCGGCGCTGCGCCGAGCGGCTGTGCGACATGCAGGACGCCATCATCGGCCTGCTCTACGATTTCTCGGTCACCCACCTCTACCCGGCCCAAAATCCCTCCGAGGCCGAGCACATGGCGGTGGTGGCGACCGGCGGCTACGGCCGCGGCCTGATGGCGCCGGGCTCCGACATCGATCTCCTGTTCCTGCTGCCCTACAAGCAGACCGCCTGGGGCGAGTCGATCGCCGAGGCGATCCTCTATTGCCTGTGGGACATGGGGCTGAAGGTCGGCCACGCCACCCGCTCGATCGACGAGTGCGTGCGCCAGGCCAAGGCCGACATGACGATCCGCACCGCGATCCTCGAGGCGCGCTTCCTGCTCGGCGAGAAGAGCCTCTACGACGAGCTGATCGACCGCTTCGACCGCCAGGTGGTGCAGGGCACCGGACCGGAGTTCGTCGCCTCCAAGCTCGCCGAGCGCGAGGAGCGGCTGCGCCGGGTCGGCCAGTCGCGCTACCTGGTCGAGCCCAACGTCAAGGACGGCAAGGGCGGCCTGCGCGACCTGCACACGCTGTTCTGGATCGCCAAATACGTCTACCGGGTGCACCGGCAGGAGGAGCTGATCGAGCGCGGCGTGTTCGATCGCGACGAGTACAAGCTGTTCCAGCGCTGCGAGGACTTTCTGTGGTCGGTGCGCTGCCACATGCATTTCGTCACAGGCCGCGCCGAGGAGCGGCTGTCGTTCGACATCCAGCGCGATCTGGCGGTGCGGCTCGGCTATACCGAGCACCCCGGCATGCAGGACGTCGAGCGCTTCATGAAGCACTACTTCCTGATCGCCAAGGACGTCGGCGACCTCACCGCGATCCTCTGTGCCGGCCTCGAGAGCCGGCACCAGAAGGACGTGCCGATGCTCAACCGGTTCGTCGCCCGGCTGCGCCCGCGCCACCAGCGCACGCTGCAGGAAAGCGACGATTTCGTCGTCGACAACAACCGCATCAACATCGCCGACCCGGACGCCTTCCGGCGCGACCCGAAGAATTTGATCCGCATCTTCCGCCTCGCGCAGAAGCACGGGCTCGCCTTCCATCCGGATGCGATGCGCACCGCGACCCGCTCGCTCAAGCTGATCGACAAGCATTTGCGCGCCGATCCGGAGGCCAACCGGCTCTTTCTCGAGGTCTTGACCGCGCGAAACGACGTCGAGATCGTGCTGCGGCGGATGAACGAGGTCGGCGTGCTCGGCCGCTTCGTGCCGGACTTCGGCCGCGTCGTCTCGATGATGCAGTTCAACATGTACCACCACTTCACGGTGGACGAGCATCTGCTGCGCTGCATCGGCGCGCTCGCCGAGATCGAGGCCGGGCATTCCGACGAGTACCCGCTCTCCAGCGAGCTGATGCGCACCATCCAGCCGGAGCACCGCGACCTGCTCTATGTCGCGCTTTTTCTGCACGATATCGCCAAGGGCCGCCCCGAAGACCACTCCCTCGCCGGCGCAAAAATCGCGCGGCATCTGTGCCCGCGCTTCGGCCTGTCGGCCGCCGACACCGAGACCGTCGCCTGGCTGATCGAGGTGCATCTGGTGATGTCGGCGATCGCCCAGTCGCGCGACCTGTCGGACCGCCGCACCATCGAGAACTTCGTGCAGATCGTGCAGTCGCTCGAGCGCATGAAGCTTCTGACCATCCTCACCACCGCCGACATCCGCGCGGTCGGCCCCGGCGTGTGGAACTCGTGGAAGGCCCAGCTGCTGCGCGCGCTCTATTACGAGGCGGAGCCGGCGCTGACCGGCGGCTTCTCCGAGGTCAACCGCGCCCAGCGCGTCGCCGCCTCCCAGGCGCAGTTCCGCCACGAGCTCGCCGCCGAGTGGAGCGAGGAGGAGATCGACCGCTACGTCGCCCGCCACTACCCGGCCTACTGGCTCAAGGTCGACCTTCCGGCCCAGCTCGGCCACGCCCGCTTCGTGCGCGAGACCGAGGCGAAGGGCGGCGACCCGCTCGCCACCCGCTACTCGTTCGATCCCGCCCGCGGCGTCACCGTGCTGACGGTGCTCGCGCCCGACCATCCGTGGCTGTTGTCGGTGATCGCCGGCGCCTGCGCCTCGGCCGGCGCCAACATCGTCGATGCGCAGATCTACACCACCACCGACGGGCTGGCGCTCGACACCATCTCGGTATCGCGCGAGTTCGAACGCGACGACGACGAGGGCCGCCGCGCCGGCCGGGTGGTCGACGCGCTCGAACGGGCCTTGCGCGGAGAGATGCGGCTGCCGGAGATGATGGCGGCCAAGCGCAACGCCAAAGGGCGCACCCGGCCGTTCCGGGTGGAGCCGGAGGTGTCGGTCAACAATCAGTGGTCGCACCGCTACACGGTGGTCGAGGTGTCCGGGCTCGACCGGCCGGGCCTGCTCTACGAGCTGACCTCGACGCTCTCCAAGCTCAATCTCAACATCACCTCGGCGCACGTCGCGACCTTCGGCGAGCGCGCGGTCGACGTGTTCTACATCACCGACCTGATGGGCGCGCGCATCACCTCGCCGACCCGCATCGCCACCATCAAGCGCGCGCTTCTGCTGCCGTTCGCGCCGCGCCCGGAAAAGGCGGCGGCCGGCAACGCCGCCGCGGTCGGCTGACCCGGCCGCCCGACCCGGCCGCCGACCGGGCAGACCGACCACTTTGCGCATTTTCCGTGAGGCGGGAGAACGTCACAACCTCCGCCCCTACCGCCGCACGGCGCGATGCACTACCATCGTGCGGTGCGCGGATGCGAACAAGGCGGAGGACCGGCGATGACACTCGCCATCGGTGAAAGCGACATTCTGCTGGTCGTCGACGTCCAGAACGACTTTTGCCCCGGCGGCGCGCTGCCGGTCGCCGATGGCGACGCCGTGGTGCCGGTGGTGAACCGGCTCGCGGAAAAATTCCGCCACGTCGTGCTGACCCAGGACTGGCATCCGGCCGACCACGCCTCGTTCGCCTCGGCGCATCCCGGAAAAAGCCCGTTCGAGCAGGTGACCGCGCCTTACGGCCCGCAGATCCTGTGGCCGGACCACTGCGTGCAGGAGACGCCGGGGGCGACCTTCCATCCGGGCCTCGCGATCCCCCACGCCGAGCTGGTGCTGCGCAAGGGATTTCGGCGCGAGATCGACTCCTACTCGGCCTTCTTCGAGAACGACCACGAGACGCCGACCGGCCTCGCCGGCTATCTCCGCGAGCGCGGCTTTGCGCGGGTGGTGATCGTCGGGCTGGCGCTCGACTTCTGCGTCCGCTTCTCCGCCGAGGACGCGCGCGCCTGCGGCTTCGACGTGGTGGTGATCGAGGAAGCCTGCCGCGGCATCGACATGGACGGCTCGGTCGACGCCACCCGCCGCGAGCTTTTCTCGCGCGGCGTGGTTTTGCTCGACGCGGCGTGAACCCGGTCCGGCCCGGCCGATCCGTACTTCGCGCCTCAATGCAGCCGGGGCGACTTCAGGAACTTCATCCGGTCGCCGGAGACGACCCGCAGCGCCAGCATGCGTCCTTCGCGCAAAACCGTCAGCGGCACCTCGACGCCGGCGTCGCCGAGCGCCCACACCGCGCGAAACAGCTCGGCGAGCGACGTCACCGGCTGGCCGGCGACCGTCAGCACGACGTCGCCCGCCTGCACGTCGGCGATCTGGGCGGGTCCGCCGGCGGCGACGCCGACCACCGCGAGCTGGTCGTCGAGCTCGGTCGCATAGAGGCCGAGCCAGGGTCGCGGCGGCCGGTTCGGCCGGCCATAGGCGAGCAGGTCGTCGAGCACCGGCAGAAGCCGGTCGATCGGCACCATCATGTTGACGTGAAAGACGGTGTCGGGGTCCTGGCGCTGCTCGAGATGGAGCGAGCCGATGCCGATCAGCTCGCCGGCGGCGTTGATCAGCCCGGTGCCGCCCCAATTCGGGTGCGCCGGCGCGGTGAACAGCGCGTCGTCGAGCAGATACTCCCAGTAGCCGGCGAATTCCTGGCGGGCGACGATCCGCGCCGCGACCGAGCGGTGGCGGCCGCCGGCGGCGGCGACGATCGCGTGCTCGCCGACCAGCGCGTCGGCGGCGCGGCCGAGCGGCAGCGGCGTCACGTCGAGCCGGCCGAGCGCCTGGACGAGCCCGAAGCCGCTCTCGTGGTCGTAGGCGAGCGCATGGCCCGGCACCACCTTGCCGTCGGACAGCCGCAGCCACACCTGCTCGGCCTCGGTAATCAGGTAGCCGATGGTGAGGACGAGGCCGCTCTCGCGGATCACCACGCCGTGGCCGACCCGCTCGGTGCCGAGCGTTTCCGCGGTGAAGGCGTCGTCCGGCACTTGCGCGGTCAGCGCCACCACGGCGCCGAGCGCGCGATCGAGATCGAACTTGTAGCCCTCCGCCTTCGGCTGTGCGATCGGCGGCACCTTCCAATCGCCGGTGGACGGCATCCTCGTCTCCCTGCGGGGCACGCCGCGCCCGGACGGCGGCACGCCGCCGGGCCGATCGTCGCCTCGCCGAGATGTAGAGAGAATTCGCCGCAAGGACAACACGGGCGGCGCCCCCGCGCGCAGCCTGCGCCTGGGCGCACGACCACCACGCAGCCGCCCGGCCGGTGCCGCGCACCCGCCCGGCCGACCGCCGGTCAGTCGGCGGCGAGCATCGCCGCGAGCGCCTTCATGCGGTTGCGCGCATAGCTCGGCAGGCCGGCGCTGATCGAGTCGCCGGTGTTGAAGGAGGAGTTGCCGGCCAAGACCTGCGCGGGAACCATGTTCCGCAGCACCGGCACGTTCTCCAGCTCCTTGCGCTTCTCGAACAGGTCGCTCTCGACCGCGAGTGCGACGAACACGCCGACCACGGTCCTGTTCGCGTCGTCCGGCGCCGGCTGCAGCACGGCGAGCAGCTTGCCGAACTGCATCACCTGGTTGACGTGCACGATGTTCTGCTCGAGCGCGGCGGCGACCGGGGTCGATATCCCGGTCAGCTCGGCATAGGCCGCCTGGTCGATGTCCTCCGGCGGCACCACCCGCAGCTCGCTCTGGAACGCGATGTGGTCGGCGATCTGCTTGCCGCTGTCGCGCAGCTTGTTCAGCAGCATGATGGCGGAGGGCAGCTTGCCCTCGAAGCGGTAGCGCGACTGGATGCACACGACCGGGGTCGGGCTCTCGCACCAGCGCCGGTTCGGATTGTGGGCGGACAGCTTCGGGTCCTTGTTCGGCACCACGTCGTCGGGCGAGATCGCCCGATGCTCGATCGCCGGGTCCATCCGCTTCAGCGTGCCGAGATCGACGAAGCGGGCGAGATCGATCGCCGCGGGCGGGCGGTCGAGCGCGAAGCGCGCCTCGGCGACGTACATGTGCAGCTTGCGCTTGTAGGAGCGGGTGACGCCGTTCACCGTCATCCGCAGGATCGGCTCCTCGTAGCCGGGAAACGGCGACAACAGCCGCTTCTGCACCGGCCGGGCGCGCGCCCAGTCGCTGAACTTGATCAGCCCGGTTTTCGGGTCGGCGATCTCGTCGTCGTGGTGGTCGGTGAACAGGATGGTGCCGGGCTTGGGCACCGCCGGCGTCGCCGCCGAGAGCGACGGCACATCCTGAAGCGTGAAGTCGCGGGCGGATGCCGTCACCGAGGCGTAGGGCGCGGCGGCACACAAGGCGGCCACCAGCACGGCTCGGGCCATCGCTCGCTTCACTCTCATCGGCTCACCAGAATCGTTCGCGTTCCGCGTAAGGATACTGCGGATCGACGCGGCGTGAAGGATGCGCCTCGCGCTGCCGCTGCTGCTGCTGGTAGCCGCGAGACGGCTCGCCGCCGAACATCCGCCCGAGCTCGCCGAAGATCCCGCCGCCCGACGACCAGCCCTGCTGGTACTGGTAGCCGTTGCCGTAGGTCTGGCCCTGGGCGTAGGGGCTCGACCGGTAGCGGTACTGGTAGATCGGATATTCCTGGCCGTAGGTGCCGTAACCATAGCCGTACGACTCGCCGTCGGTCGGCTCGCCATAGGCATAGGTGTCGGATTCCGAGACCAGCTCGTTGCGGGTGTCGACCACCTGGTCGCTGCCGTCGACCCGGAAATACTCCATGAAGGCGCCGGACGAGCGCTCGCTCAGCCGGGTGCCGCTGCGCAGATCGATCGGCAGCTGCACCAGCCGGCGCTGCGCCTGGGCGGACGGCGGCGCGAACGGCGCCTTGGCCGCGACCGTGCGCCACGCCGCCTCCATCACGTCGGCAAAGATCGGCACCGCGACCGAGCCGCCGGTCTGGCCGTTGCCGAGCGTGCGTCGCTTGCCGTCGGCATTGTCGTAGCCGACCCACACCGCCACCGTGACGTCGTTCGAGAAGCCGACGAACCACGCGTCGTTCTCGCCGTCGCTGGTGCCGGTCTTGCCGGCGACATAGGGCGAGAGCTTGGAGATCGCGTTGGCGGTGCCGCGCGCGACCACCCCTTGCAGCATGCTGCGCAGCTGCACGAAGGCCACGCGATCGCCGCCGGCGAGCGTGGTGAAGGTCGGCGTGCGGCGAAACACCTCCCTGCCCTGCTCCTCGATGCTCTCGACCGCATAGGGGGTGGGCTTCTGCCCCTCGTTGGCGATCGCGGCATAGAAGGCGGCGAGGTCGATCAGCCGGGCCGGCTGGGCGCCGAGCACGAACGGATAGTAGTTGATGCAGTCGTCGTAGACGCCGGCCTCCTTGGTCAGCGCGCAGACGTCGGCGAGGCTCTTTTTCGGGTCGCTCTCGATGGCGCCGTCGAGCAGTTGCGCGGTCACCTGGTTCTTGGAGTATTCGAGGCCGAGCCGCAGCGTCAGGATGCCGGACGAGCCGCCCGAATAATTCTTCGGCGTCCAGTAGTCGCTCTCGCGCATCGAGCTCGTATTGTCGATCGGCGGCAGCGTGATCGGCTGGTCGCGCACCAGCGTGTTCGGCTGCAGGCCCTTGTGGAGCGCGGCGAGATAGGTGAACGGCTTCAGCGAGGAGCCGGGCTGCCGGCGGGTCTGGGTGGTGCGGTTGAGCTGGCTCAGGGGATAGGAGAAGCCGCCGGCCATCGCGAGAATGCGGCCGGTCTTGTTCTCCAGCACGACGACGCCGCCCTGCACGCTCGGCCGGATGCGCAGGCTCGCCCGCGCCGCCTTGCCCCGGCGCTCGGCGACGTCGACATAGACCACGTCCCACTGCGACAGCGCCCGGCGGATCGCGGCGGACGGCACCGACAGCGGCATCACCCGCCCGTCGGCGAGCCCGACCTTCGGCCCGCCCTTCTGGCCGCCGGTCTCGACCACCACCGCCGGCACCCAGTGCACGTCGTAGAGCGGCAGCCGTGCCTCCTCGAGCGCCCGCTGCCAGGCGGGGTCGGGCCGCGGATCGGGCCGCGGCAGAGGTTTTTGGGCCACCGCCTTGTCGGCCGGCTTTCCGGCCGGCTCGCCGGCGGTCGACTTGTCGGCGGTCGTGTCGGCCTTGGCGTCGACCGAAAGCTTCGCCGCAGCGTCGGACGCGGCCGGTGCGGCATCGGCGTCGTCCGCCTCCTTGGCGTCGGCCTTGGCGAGCTTGGCGATCGCCTCGGCGAGATTGGTCTCCGGCCCCTCGAACTTCGCGCGGCCGGTGCGGCTCTCGTAGCGGGCGAGGCCGTCCTGCAGCGCCGTCTCGGTCGCCTCCTGCAAGGCCGGACGGATGGTCGACTTCACCGTCGCGGAGGCCGCGGTCAGCGACTCCACGCCGGGAAGCCCGCGCGCCTCGCGCTCGATCTGGTCGAGCATGTAGAAGCCGCTGTTGCCCGTGATGCGATGGTAAGGCACGAAGTCGAGCACCGCCTCGCGCGCCTCGGCCGCCTGCGCCGCGGTGATCGCGTCGTTCTCCTGCATCCGCCCGAGCACGTAAGCGAGGCGTCCGCGCACCCGCTCGGGATGGCGGTCGGGATTGTAGTAGCTCGGCCCCTTGGTGAGGCCCGCGAGCATCGCCCCTTCGGCAATCGAGAGCTGCGCGGCCGGCTTGCCGAAATAGCTCTCGGCGGCCAGCTCGACGCCCCAGGCGCCGCGGCCGAGATAGATCGTGTTGAGATAGAGCTCGAGGATCTCGTCTTTTGTCAGCGTCTGCTCGATCCGCGCCGCGACGATCATCTCGCGGATCTTTCGCTCGTAGGTGAGATCGTCGCCGACCAGAAGGTTCTTCGCCACCTGCTGGGTGATCGTCGAGCCGCCCTGCGGCCGGCCGGCGCGGGCGAGATTGCCGACCATCGCCCGGATCAGCCCGCGCTCGTCGATGCCGTGGTGCTCGTAGAAGCGCTTGTCCTCGGCGGCGACGAACGCCTTGCGCACGTGCTCGGGGATCTTTGCGAGCGGCACCCACACACGGCGGTTCTCCGGCTGAAACACCTCGGCGAAGCGCTCGCCCTTGGCGTCGAGCACGGTGCTCATGCCCGGCAGCCGCATGCCCTTCAGCTTGCCGGCGTCGGGCAGATCGGCGACCGCGTGGTCGTACCAGTCGATCACCGCACCGATGTCGGCCGGCGAGTTGGCGACGTCCTCGTTCTTGCAGAACTGTCGATAGAGCGGCGGCAGGTCGGAAAAATTCAGCCCGCGAAACGCCTTGATGTCGCCGGTGAAGGCCTTCGGGTCGTCGAGCGCGGTTTCCAGCAGGCCGTCGATGTCGATCGACTCGATGTCGAAGGCCTTGCGCATGTGCGCACAACCTTCGCGGAGAATTTGCACCACCTGCGCCTGATCCCGGTCGCGATCGAACCGGGTGACGATGGCATCGGGACGAACCGCGACCTGGCTGAGCGCCAGGAACGCCGCGAGCAACTTGACGAGGATCACATCCATGCCACCGGCCAAGGTTGGGACCACGCACCCCGCGCGGTATTGGCGTCGTACAACGGCGATTTTACGGAGACGTTCCGCCCGGACGGTGCAAAATTACGGCATTCTGACGAGACCGTCCGTCCCGTGATCGATCCGCCACGGTCCACTCGACCGGGCCGGTCGTGCATCTCCCCTCCGCCGAGCCGTCGAGGCTACGGGCCGGATGTTAAAGGAGGCTTTCGCCGCGTTTTTTCGACCCGCCGGAGGCCCGGCCCGGCGCGGGGCCAGGTCCGAGGTCTCCGAGGTCCGAGGTCCGAGGTCCGGCCGGACGTGCGAGGCCCGGCCCCGCCGGCCTCTCAGCCGTGCGCGGCGATGCGCCGGTCGACCTCTTCGGTGAGGGCGAGGAGGTCCGGGCCGATCGTCACCGGGTAGCCGCCGGGGGTCGCGACGTCGCGCAGGTTTTCCGGCAGCGAGGCGAGGCCGCGGGCGGCGCGGGTGCGCAGCGCCGCGAGCGGCGGCGGTTCGGCGACGCGGCGCCCCTTCCGCATCACCGGCACCAGCAACGGCTCGCCGTCGACGCGGGCGCCGGCGAGCGAGAGCGTGTCGCCGGCCATCGTGCCGTCGGGGCGATGGCGGCGCCACACCTGCTTGCGGCCCGGCCAGGTCTGCTTGGCGGCGGAGCGCTTGCGGCGGCCGACCCCGGCATATTCCTGCAGCTTGTAGACGATATCGAGCACCGGCTGGTCCTGCGAGGTGGTCAGAGCGGTGCCGACCCCGAAGCCGTCGATCGGCGCGCCGGCCGACAGGAGCGCCGCAATGGACAGCTCGTCGAGCCCGCCGCTGACGAAGATCTTCACGCTCTCGCAGCCGCCGGCGTCGAGGATGTGCCGCACCTCCTGCGACAGCGGCACGAGGTCGCCGGAATCGAGCCGCACCGACTGCACGGTGATGCCCTCGGCCTTCAGCCGCGGCACCAGCTGCACGACCTTCCGCGCGGCGGCGAGCGGGTCGTAGGTGTCGATCAGCAGCGTGAGCCCGTCCGGCCGGGCGCGGGCGAAGCTCGTGAAGGCCGTCACCTCGTCCTCGTGCGCCTGCACGTAGGAATGCGCCATGGTGCCGTAGACCGGGATGCCCCACAGCATGTCGGCGAGCACCGTCGCGGTGCCGGCGAAGCCGGCGACGTAGCTCGCGCGCGCCGCCATCAGTCCGGCCTCCGCCCCGTGGGCGCGGCGCAAGCCGAAATCGACCAACGCCTTGCCGGGCGCGGCGAGCATCACGCGGGCCGCCTTGGTGGCGATCAGCGACTGGAACTGGAGGATGTTGATCAGCCGCGATTCGAGCAGCTGCGCGAGCGGCAGCGGCGCGGTGATGCGCAGCAACGGCTCGTCGGGGAAGAACACCGTGCCTTCCGGCATGGCGTCGACGTCGCCGGTGAAGCGGAGATCCGCGAGATGGTCGAGCATGCGGCGGTCGAACCGCTTGCTGCGCTCGAGATAGGCGAGCTCCTGGTCGGAGAAATGGAGCTGCTCGAGATAGTCGACCACCTGCTCGAGCCCCGCCGCCATCAGGAAGGAGCGGCCGGGCGGCAGCCGCCGCACGAACATCTCGAAGGAGGCGCTCTCGGTCATCCCGTTCGCGAGATACGCCTGCATCATGTTGAGCTGGTAGAGGTCCGTCAGAAGCGGACTGTCGCCGATATCGTTGGCGCCGATGGTCATGGCGTGCGTGCCCGTCGTGTTGGATTCCACGACGTCCTTACCACACTCGCCGCGGCGCAGCGACCGTGCCGGCGGATTTTCGCAACCTCCGCGTGCCCGTGGTGAACGGCCGCGGCGTCGCCCGGCGCGAACGGCGCGCGCCGGGCGTCGTCGTGTCGATCAGGGGCAGAACCACACCGGGCCGACCTGCATGCAGCCGCGGCGGCGCCAGTCGCCCGGACGGCGCGAGTAGCGGTGCCAGCCGCGCGGCGGGCCACGGTGGCCGCGGTAAACCGGGCCGCGGCGATGATCACGGCGGAAGTCGCGGCGGTCGGGGCCACGGCGGCCGTCGTAGCGCCCGTCGCGATCCGGTCGCCACTGCACGTCGACCACGGCAGCGCCCGCAGCGCCGGCAGTGGCGCCGAGCGCTTTCGCGGCGCCCGCCGGGCCGGCCGAGGCCGGCATCGCCCAGGCGAGCACGCAGGCGGCGGGAATCAAGAGCTTCACCAAACGCATGTCGGTCTCCGAAAGGGTGAGGAAAAGGATCGGCCGGGTCGGCTCTGGCGAGCCGCTCCACCGCGAGCCACTCCACAGCAAACCACGGGGGATCTCGTACGAAACAGCCATCCCGGCAGGGCGCCGGGCACCACCTCAACCGCGGGACGCGCCGATGGTTCCCTGCGGACGTACCATCGTCGGGTGGGGCAGCGGCTCCGCCGGGCCGCTGGTTTTTTCACGCCCGGCTTCGAGGCGTGTCTCCTCGAGGCGAGCCTCCTCGAGGCGAGCCTCCCCGAGGCGTGTCTCCCCGAGGCGAGCCTCCCCGAGACGAGTCTCCCCGAGACGAGTCTCCCCGCGGCAAGCCTCCCGGAGAAAGCCGATCAGCCTCGGCGCCTCGGGGGCCAGCGTCTCGCGCAGATCGTGGTCGCCGGCGACCGGCATCAGCCGCACGTGCGGGGCGGCGTCGCGCAAGCGCTCGGCGTCGGAGAACGGCACGGTGTCGTCGTCGCGCCCGTGCACCAGCAGCACCGGGCAGGCGGTCTTGGTCACCGTGGTGAGCGGCGCGATCTCGTCGAACGAGGCACCGATCACGTGCTCCACGTGGCGCAGCACGTACCACATCACCGGCGGCGGCAGCCGCGCCGCCGACAGCCAGCGCTGCATGATCTCGCGCGGATGGGCGAAGGCCGACAGGCTGATCACCGCCCGCACGTCGTGGTGGCGCGAGGCGTGCAGCAACGCCGCTGCCGCACCCACCGAATGGCCGAGCACCGCGAGGCGACCCGGATCGATGCCCGGCTGCTCGCGCAGCCAGGAGAGCGCGGAAAAGATATCCTCGGCGAAGCGCGGCATCGAGGTGAACGGCTCGTCGTCGCTGCGGCCGTGGCAGCGTGCGTCGATCAGGAGCGTGGCAAAACCCGCCTCCCGCAAGGGGCCCGCCACCGGCAGCATCATCGCCGCGTTGGAGCCCCAGCCGTGCATCACCATCACCGCCGGCACCGGACGGGCGCGCGGACCCGCCGGCCACACCAGCCAGCCGAACAGCCGGCAGCCGCCGGGCCCCGGAATCGACACCTCCGAGAAATCCTCGGGCGGCACGCCGAGATCGCCCGGCGTGCAGTCGTGCGGCACGCGCGGCGCCCGCATGCCGTGCAGCATCGCCTGATGGGCGAGCGCCCGCAGTCCCCACACGCTTCCGGCCGCTGCCGCCACCGTCAACACTTCCGCGACCGGACTCAACGCCGATGTCTCCTCGAGAACCGGGCTGCCTGCCCCGCGACCGCGTCGCGAGGCGCTGCCCCTCCGCCTCCTATAGAGCGGGAAAGCCGACGTCCGGAGGTAAAGGACGTTCGGAGGGTAAAGGCACGACTCCCGCGGGTGGTGCCACTCGGCACCTGCCATGCGACGAAATTATTGCACGATCGGTACGATGAGGAGGCGGCACGCGGCCGCGGACGGGCCGGACGGTCGGGCACCCGTCACCCGCTTCGCACGGGCAGGCACGCGCCGGCGGCGGCTCAATCCGGCCGCAGAAACTGGAGCAAGGCGTTCGAGAACGCCTCGGGCTGCTCCCAGTTCGAGATGTGCGACGACACGAGGTCGATATGCCGGGCGTTCGGCAGCCGCGCGGCGAGCTCGGCCGCCTGGGCGGTGGTCGTCGCGGCATCGAGGCTGCCGGAGATCACCAGCGTCGGCGCGGAGATCGACGGGACCTCGGCGGTGAGGTCGCCGTCGCGCAGCGCCGCGCAGTTGCGCACATAGCCCGCGTCCGGCGTCCGCCGCAGCATGTCGACCAGCATCCACGCGAGCGCCGGGCTCTTCTCGCGAAAACCGTCGCTCACCCAGCGCTCCACCAGCTCCGGCGCCATGGTGGCGAGCCCTCGCGCCGCGACCGCCGCGATCCGGTCCGACCAGCCCTGCGCCGAGCCGATCCGCGCCGCGGTGTTGCACAGCACCAGCCGGTCGACCAGATCGGGCCGCCGCAGCGCGAGCCGCATCGCCGTCGGGCCGCCCATCGACAGGCCGCACACATGCGCCTTCCTCACGCCGAGATGCGTCAGCAGCGCCTCGGCGTCCTGCGCGAGCAGGTCGAAATCGTAGTCGCCCTCCGGCACCGCCGAGCGGCCGTGCCCGCGGGTGTCGTAGCGCACGATGCGGAAATGCGGCAGCAGCGCGGGAAGCTGCCACGCCCACATGTCGGCACTGGTTCCGAGCGAGTTGGAGAACAGCAGCACGGGCCGATCGGCCGCGCCGTCGACCGTGTAGGACAAGGCGACGCCGTTCACGTCGGCGATGGGCATGGCAAAACCTCCTCGTGCGTCACAGGCAGCAGCGGCCGGCGAGCCACGCCTTGCGCCAGCGGGTGATCTTCACCGAGGCGAACAGGCCGGCGCGGAAGAACGGATCGGTCTCGATGAAGGCCTGCGCCTCCTCCCGCGTCTCGACATCGACGATGTAGATGCCGCCGCCGGCATCGCTGCCGCCGTCGAAAAGCTTGGCGCCGCAGGCGAGCAGCAGCGCGCCGTGCTCCTCGAGAAACGTCAGATGGGCCGGCCGGGTCTCGCGCCGGACGTGCTGGTGACCCGGCTTGTCGAAGGTCTCGATCAGATAGGGCATGGATGCCTCCGCGATCGGGTTCATGGTCGGCCGGGCCGTGGCCCGGCCGTGTCGTCGTCGGAGTTCTGCCGTGAGGTCTCTTCACATGATCATAGCCGCGGCGGGAAACGATGACCTCGTCCTGAGGGACCGCGAAGCGGCCGTCTCGAAGGACGAGGCCGGACTCTGTCGCCGTCGGTATCAGATCGCCGAGGGATGAGTGGCCAGCGGCGTCACCGTGATCGTCATGTAGGGAAACAGCGGCAGGCCGGACAAAAGCTGATGCAGCTCGTCGTTGCTCGCCACGTCGAAGATGCTGACATTGGCGTACTCGCCGACGATCCGCCACAGATGCTTCCAGCGCCCGTCGCGCTGCAGCTTTTGCGAATAGGCCTTCTCGGTCGCCTTGATCTCGTCGGCCTTCGCCTTGTCCATGTCGGCCGGGATCTCGACGTTCATGTGAACCATGTAGAGCATGTCCGATCCTCCGTTCTGAGAACACGATGTGACGACGAACCTCACACCCGCTCGAAGGCGAGCGCGACCCCCTGCCCGACCCCGACGCACATGGTGGCGAGGCCGCGCTTTGCGCCGCTCACCTCCGCCTGATGCACGGCGGTGAGGGCGATGCGGGCGCCGGACATGCCGAGCGGATGGCCGAGCGCGATCGCCCCGCCGTTCGGATTGACCCGCGGATCGTCGTCGGCGACCCCGAGATTTCGCAGGCAGGCGAGCGCCTGTGACGCAAAGGCCTCGTTGAGCTCGATCACGTCGAACGCATCGATCGCGAGCCCTAGGCGGGCGAGCAGCTTTTGCGTCGCCGGGATCGGGCCGAGGCCCATCACCCGCGGCGCAACGCCGGCCGAGGCCATCCCGAGCACTCTTGCGCGAGGCGTCAGGCCGTGTTTCCGCACCGCCTGTTCCGAGGCGACGATCAACGCGGCGGCGCCGTCGTTGACGCCCGACGCGTTGCCGGCGGTGACGGTGCCGTCCGGCCGCACGATCGGCTTCAGCTTGGCGAGCTGCTCGAGCGTGGTGCCGGGCCGCGGATGCTCGTCGATCTCGACCAGCTTCGGCCCGGCCTTTCCGGCCGGCACCGAGACCGGCACGATCTCCTCGGCGAAATAACCACGCGCTTGCGCCGCCGCCGCGCGCTGCTGCGACCGGAGCGCGAAAGCATCCTGATCGGCGCGCGAGACGCCGTGATCCTGCGCGACGTTCTCACCGGTCTGCGGCATCGAATCGACGCCGTACGCCGCCTTCATCGCCGGATTGACGAAGCGCCAGCCGATCGTCGTGTCGTAAATCTCGGCCGAGCGCTGAAAGGCGTCCTGCGCCTTGCCCATCACCAGCGGCGCACGCGTCATGCTCTCGACGCCGCCGGCGATGCAGAGCTCCATCTCGCCCGACGTGATCGCACGCGCCGCCTCGCCGATCGCCTCGAGCCCGGAGGCACACAGGCGATTGACGGTGACGCCCGGCACGCTCTCCGGCAGGCCCGCGAGCAGCAGCGCCATGCGGGCGACGTTGCGATTGTCCTCACCGGCCTGGGTGGCGCAGCCGAAAAAGACCTCGTCGACCGCCGCCCAATCGAGATCGTCGTGGCGCGCCTTCAGCGCGGCGATCGGCGCGGCGGCGAGATCGTCGGCGCGCAGGCGGGCGAGCGCCCCGCCGTAACGCCCGACCGGCGTGCGCACCGCGTCGCAGATGAAAACGGGTCTTTGCATCAGAGGTGTCCTCGTGTCGTTCGGCGCGGCGCGCGCCGCGCCGGATCAGGGGTGAGATCACGCGCCGAAATGGCCCCAGGCCAGCACCGCGGTGATGTAGATCAGGCCGACCCACACCATCATGATCACGGTGTAGCCCATGATGTCGCGCAGCTTCAGGTTAGAGATCGCGAGCGCCGGAAGGATCCAGAACGGCTGCACCAGATCGTTCCAGGCGTTGCCGAGCATCACCGACATCGAGGTCTGGCTCAGCGGACTGCCGATCGCCTTGGCGGCGTCGATCATGAACGGACCCTGGATCACCCAGTGGCCGCCGGCCGACGGCGCGAAGAAGTTGATCACGAAGGACGAGATCAGTCCCCAGAACGGCAGCGTCTCGGGCGTCGCCACGTCGACGAACAGCTTCGAGATGGTGGTCACCAGGCCGGAGCCGGCCATGATCGCCATGATGCCGGCATAGAACGGATATTGCAGGATGATGCCGGAGATCATCTTGATGCCGTCGGTGACGCGGGCGACATAGGCCGCCGGCGTGCCGAGCAGCAAAATGCCGAGGAACAGGATGATGAAGTTGATCATGTTGAGGTCGAGCTTGCCGCCGCCATAGAAATACACGGCGATGTAGGCGAGCCCGCACAGGCCGATCAGCAGGCCGAGAATACGGCTGTTGTTGATCCGGGTCGCGAACGTCTCCTCCTCGACATGAACCGGCCCACCACTGCGCGCATGCTCGGCCTCGACCACCGCCGGATCGAGCTCGACCACGTGCTCGCCGCGACGCGGATGCAGCCAGGCGTTCAGGAGCGGCAACGTGATCACGACCGCCAGCGTGGTGAGCAGCATCGGCACCGAGAAGATCGTCTCGGAGAGCGGGATGATGCCCATCTGCTTCGCCATCGGGTGGCCGGGCGTCGAGATCAGCAGCGGGATGCTCGACGACAGGCCGAGGCCGTACAGCGTGAAGCCCGAATAGGCGGAGGCGATGATCAGCGGATAGTGCACGCCCTTCACCTTGAGCGCGAGCTTCTTCGCCACCACGCCGCCGATGACGAGGCCGAAGCCCCAATTGAGCCAGCTGCCGACGCCGCCGACCAGCGTCGCGACGATGATCGCCGCGGTCGGCGAGTGGACGCCGGAGACGATGCGGGTCAGCAAACGGTCCGTGACCGGCGCGGTCGCCAGCACGTAGCCCATCGCGAGAATGACCGCCATCTGGGTGGTGAAGGCGAGCAGCGACCAGAATCCCTTGCCCCACATGGTGGTGATGTCTAGGGGATTCTTGCCTTCCACGCCGAAGGCGAGCAGCGCCGTCAGCAGCGTCAGGCCGATCGCGAAAACGAACGGATCGGGAAGATATTTCCGCATCAACTCGGTGAAAAACGATGCCAGCTTGTTCATTGGGCCGCTTCCTTTGATGATGGACGGCGTTGTGGACGTGGGCTCGAGAATCGTCGGTCGGATCGGATCTTTCGGTGGTCGTGATTTGCTTGGTCGGTGGGTGGAGAGTGCGAGGTGATGAAAGGCGTGGACGGTTGCGGGTGGGACGGACCTCACGAGGAGGCGGCGCGCCGCCGCTCGGCGACGAGGCGCATCAGCATGCGGTCGCGCCAGGCGACCCGGCTCTCCCAGTTTTCCAGCGGCAGCTTCTCACGTCGCTGGCGCGTCACCTCGGCGACGAGATTTTCGGTCCAGGGATCGTGCTGGCCGCGCTCGGCGCCCATGCGGACGTAAGCCGGCCCCATCTTCTTCGCGTGCGCGGCGATGCCACCGCGGGTGTTGAGGTCGGAGGTCTCGAACGGGCCGATGACGGACCAGCGCAGTCCGAGCCCGTCGCGCATCACCCGGTCGATGTCCTCGACCGAGGCGACGCCGTCGCGGACCAAACAATAGGCCTCGCGCAGCACTGCGCCCTGCAGGCGATTGAACACGAAGCCCTCGACCTCGGCGTTCACCCGCACCGGCACGAGGCCGGCATCGGTGAACAGCGCCACGCAGGCATTCGCGACGTCGGGCGCCGTGAACGGCGCCGGCACGATCTCGATCACCGGAATCAGATACGGCGGGTTGCCGGGATGAGCGACGAGGCAGCGCGCCCGGCCCGACAACTCGGCCGCGAACGACGAGGCCGGCAAAGCGGAGGAAGCGCTGGCGATGATCGCCGTCTTCGGTGCCACGCTGTCGAGGGTCGAGAACAGCTCGCGCTTGAGCGGAAGCTGCTCGGGTGCACATTCCTGCACCAGCACCGCATCGGCAGCCGCCTCGGCGATCGTCTCGACCACGCTCACGCGCGACGTGATCAGCGCCGCAGGCTCGTCGAGCAGATCGAACGAGGCGAGGTCGGCGAGGCGGCGGGCGATCTCGTCCGGGATCGCCGCGCGACGCCCGGGATCGGGATCCTGGATCCGCGTGACGAAGCCCGCGCGCGAAAACACGATCGCGAAGGCGACGCCGATGCTGCCGCCGCCGACGATCCCGACCGGTCCGCGCGACGCGCGTTCGGCGGCCATCTCACGCCCCCGCCGCGCCGACGGTCATGCCGCCGCACACATAGAGCACCTGGCCGGTGACGAAGCCGCTGCGATCGTCGAGCAGGAAGGCGACCGCGTGCGCGACGTCCTCGGGCGTGCCCATGCGCTTGACCGGCACCGCCTCGATGATCGCCTTGGTGCGCGGGCTGTCGGGCGGGTTGTTGCGCTCGAACAGATCGGTGCGGATCGGGCCCGGACCGACTGCGTTCACCGTGACGCTGTGCGCGCCGAGCTCGAGCGCCCACACCTTTGCCATGCCGATCAGCCCGGCCTTTGTCGCGGCGTAAGCGCTGCGCAGCTCCTTGCCGAGCGCCGCGCGCGAGGCCATGTTGACGATCCGCCCGAACCCGGCCGCCTTCATTCCGGGCACCAGTGCCTTGGTGCATTGGAGCGTGCAGCGCAGATTGAGCGCCACCACCGCGTCGAAATCCTCGAGCGTCTGCTCCTCGAGCGGCGCCGGGCGGATGATGCCGACATTGTTGACGAGGCGGGTGATCGGCCCGCCTGCCAGCGCCTCGTCGAGCGCAGCGGCGGTCGCCTTCGGATCGGACAGGTCGGCGCGGATGCCGTCGCCGGCGACGTCGATCGTCACCACGTCGTACCCTTCGGCGCGGCAACGCTCGGCGGTCGCACGACCGATGCCCCCTGCCCCGCCGGTGATCAGCACACGGTTTTTCGTCGTCATCATTTCCCCCGTTTTTCTTCGCGTCTCGTCCGGATGTTTCGGACGACGCGCGCAAAAGGATGCGCGTCCGAAAAACCGGAATGTTTCGGCGTGCAGCGGCCTCCCCGTCGCGAGGATGGAAAGGCCGTCACGTGAGCGACGTGTCGCGTCCGGCGGGCGCCGGGCGGATCTCAGACGGTGGCGACGGGCGTCAGGGGCGAGGCGATGGCGCCCGGCAGGAAGAGTGGCGGAGCAGTCAGAAGAAAGCGGTTGCGGCCGTGCGCCCGCAGCCAGTCGGCGAGCGGCGTCAGCCGCCACAGCTCGCCGAGATGCAGCCCGAGCTTGAACAGGCAGTGCTCGTGCAGCGGCAGCGCCGCACAGCAGTCACCGCCGTCCTGCGCCGGGAACGCCTCGACGGCGTAATTGTCGGCCGCGAGCGCGGCGATGCCGCTGTCGGAAATCCACTGCAGCAAGCGCTGGTCACGCCCGTCCAGCACCGCGCCAAAACCGTGCAGCACCGAAGGGTCGGGCTCGCGTTTCATCTCCAGCACGCGCTCGGCATAACCGGTGTGCAGGCAGAGAATGTCGCCGCTCTCGACCTCGACGCGGTCGGCCTCGAACGCCCGCATCAGCGCGTCGTAGCCGATCAGCGGGCGATCGGTGCCGAAATGCTTCGCGAGGTCGACCAGCACGCCGCGGCCCTGCACGCAGGTCGCCGCCATCTGCTCGATGCCGAGCGCTGCCGCGGTCGACGAGCTTTTCGTCACGACCTCCTGCGGCACGCCGCAATCGTGCACGTCCTCGGGGCCGACGATCTCCTTGTCGGCACGAAAGCCGTTGTAATAGACCGGCTCGGGCTCACCGTCGCCATCGGCGTCGAACATGCTGCCGACATGCGCGAGCCCGTCCCACTGGGTGGAATACTGGGTGTGCAGGATGACGAGATCGTCGCACAGCACATCGGTGCGGCCGGGCTCGAGCGCGCCGAAGCGGCAGTTGTAGTTGACGGTGCCGCGACGCAGCGTCGGCCGCGTCACCGGCGGATGGCGGTTGGGATTGAGGCCGCAGCCGCCGGGATAATCGAGCGGCAGGCTGAGGCAGAACGAAAGACCTTCCGTCACCTCGGCGGCGCCCTGGCGCACCTTTTCGGGAGTCAGCAGATTGAGCCGTCCCACCTGGTCGTCGGGGCCGAAATCGCCCCAGTTGGCGCCCGGTGGTCGTCGCGTCCAGCGTTGCGTGGCCATGTGTCTCTCCCCCGAGTGGCCCTGTTCTGTCGTGATGTTCGGTCTTGCGGACCACTCCTCGAAATACCCGGTATGGAAAGCGCCCGACGAAGCCGTTCCGGCGGACGCCGAGCGTCAGATCCCCTCGGCGAGACGGACCGGGACCAGGCCCTGCAGCGCGTCGAGAGACAACCCCTCGACGCGTGCGCGCACCGACACGCCTTTCGGCGTCACGTCGAACACGGCGAGGTCGGTGTAGATGCGGGTGACGCAGGCGAGGCCGGTGAGCGGATAGGTGCACTCGGGCACCAGCTTGCTCTCGCCCTTCTTGGTGAGCAAGTCCATCATCACGAACACCTGGCGCGCGCCGGCGGCGAGATCCATCGCGCCGCCGACCGCGGGAATTGCGCCCGGCTTGCCGGTCGACCAATTGGCGAGGTCGCCGTGCTCGGACACCTGAAACGCGCCCATGATCGCGATGTCGAGCCGGCCGGAGCGCATCATCGCGAACGAGGTCGCGTGATCGAAGAAGCAGGCGCCGGGCAGCACGGTGGTCGGCTGCTTGCCGGCATTGATCAGCTCGGGATCGACCGCGTCCGCGGCCGGCGCCGGGCCCATGCCGAGCAGACCGTTCTCCGAATGCAGGATGATCTCCTTGTCGGCGGGCAGGAAGCCCGCGACCATCTCCGGCATACCGATGCCGATATTGACGATGGCGCCGTCCCAGATGTCGTCGGCGATGGTCTTTGCGATCTCTTCGCGGGTCCAGGGAACGTAGGTCATGCCGCGGCCTCCGTGGTGGGATGTGCGGCACCGAGCGCGACGACGCGCGAGACGAAGATGCCGGGTGTCACGACGACTTCCGGGTCGAGCTCGCCGAGTTCGACGATGCGGTCCACCTGCACCACCGAGGTTTTTGCCGCCATCGCCATGATCGGCCCGAAATTGCGCGCCGTCTTGCGGTAGACGAGGTTGCCCCAGCGGTCGGCGAGATGCGCCTTGATCAGCGCGTAGTCGGCCTTGATCGGATAGTCGAGCACGTAGCCGCGCCCGTCGATCACCCGGGTCTCCTTGCCGTCGGCGAGCGGCGTGCCGTAGCTGGTCGGCGTGAAGAATCCGCCGAGCCCGGCGCCCGCCGCCCGGATGCGCTCGGCGAGATTGCCCTGCGGCACCAGCTCGAGCTCGATTCTGCCGGCGCGAAACAGCTCGTCGAACACGAAGCTGTCGGTCTGGCGCGGGAACGAGCAGATCACCTTGCGCACCCGCCCCGCCTTCAGCAGCGCGGCCAGCCCGACGGTGCCGTTGCCGGCATTGTTGCTGACGATCGTGAGGTCCTTTGCGCCCTGTGCGATCAGCGCATCGATCAGCTCGCTCGGCATGCCCGCCATCCCGAAGCCGCCGACCAGCACGGTCGCGCCATCGGGGACGTCGGCGAGGCACTCCTGCGCCGTGGAACGGACTTTCGACAGCATGGGCGGTGTCTCCTTTCCCGGTCCCGCGACGGATCGCTCGCACGCGACCGTGCGGTCGCGCTGCGCCGGAAGGCTCCGTCGCCTGGCAACAATGAAGGGGGTCTCGAGCAGCAGGCACCCGACGGCCGGGACGATCGGGCGATCGCCTTCGGTGGCCGGTTGGTCTCTCGTCACAAAGTTCGTCTACCGAACTTTAATCCGTACAACGAACATGTTGCGACCAAAGTCGAAGGCCGTCAAGAGGTGTGCGGGACGGGGCCGGACGACCGTCGCGATCGAGAAAACGGCCGACGGAGAGAGCCATGGCGCAGCACGACGAGACGGACGACGGGCCCGAGGCGGGCGACGGCGAATCGGGGGAATTCGTGCGGGCGCTCGCCCGCGGGCTGGCGGTGATCGAGGCGTTCGACCAGCAGCATTCGCGGCTCACGCTGACCGAGGTCGCGCGCCGCACCGGCGTCAGCCGCGCCACCGCCCGCCGCCTGCTGCACACGCTGACGACGCTCGGCTACGCCGCCCAGATCGGGCGCGAGTTCACGCTGCGGCCGAAGGTTTTGAGCCTCGGCCTCGCCTATGTCTCGTCGTTCTCGCTGACCAGCCTCGCCCGCCCCTATATGGAGGAGCTGGTCGAGGCGGTGCACGAATCGTGCTCGATCTCGGTGCTGGACGGCACCGAGATCGTCTATGTCGCGCGCGTGCCGGCCAAGCGCATCATGTCGATCGACATCGGCGTCGGCACCCGCCTGCCGGCGGTCACCACATCGATGGGCCGGGTGCTGCTCGCCGCCCT
The DNA here is from genome assembly GCF_000293785.1 of Rhodovulum sp. PH10. Classification (GTDB taxonomy): domain Bacteria; phylum Pseudomonadota; class Alphaproteobacteria; order Rhizobiales; family Xanthobacteraceae; genus Rhodoplanes. The sequence goes on from NZ_AKZI01000063.1 coordinate 31,923, forward strand.
GCCCGAGGACGAGCTCGACCGCACGATCGCCGCCTCGCGGAGCCACCTCGCAGCGCCGACCGCGACGCGGCGCGCGGCCCTCGAGCCGGACGCGCTGAGACAGAAGATCCGCGACTGCGCGCGGCAGGGCTGGGCGATGGTCGATCAGGAGCTGGAGGACGGCCTGCGCTCGGTCGCGGTGCCGATCCACGGGCAGAACGGCGCGGTGGTCGCGGCGATGAATCTCGGCACCCACGCCGCGCTGGTGCCGCAGAAGCGCTTGCTCGGCGAATATCTGCCGGCGCTGCAGCGGGCGGCGGAGGCGATCTCGCGCGCGATGCGGCTCACCTGACGGCGCGGCGGTTCCTGCAATATGGAGACGCCGGCGATCCGCGGATCGCCGGCGTTCTCGTTCGGGTCCGCGGGCGACGGAGGGAGCCGCCGCCCGAAATCCCCGAAATCATACCACCGGCGGGACACTATGACCTCATCCTGAGGGTCGCCGAAGGCGACATCTCGAAGGATGAGGCCCGCACCGTGGCCTCGCCCTTCGAGACGCACTCCTTCGGAGTGCTCCTCAGGACGAGGTCGGACTCTATCGCCGTTGGTATCAGATCGAGGCGGCGGCCTCGTCGTCTCTCCGCGCGGCATCGAACTCGCCGCAGCACTTCGCCACCGCGACGGTCGCCACCACGTTGCCGATCACGTTGCAGCAGGAGCCGGCCATCGACATGAAGCGCCACACGCCGAAGATCACCGCGAGCCCTTCGAGCGGCACGATGTGGGTGGCGGTGACCACCGCGGCGAGCACCACGAACGGGCCGCCGGCGACGGTGGCGATGCCCTTGGTCGAGATCATCATCAGCGCCAGCACGCCGAGCTGCTGCTCCCACGAGAGCGGCGCGTGATAGGCGTTGGCCATGAAGATGATGCAGAACGACAGCATGATCGAGGCGCCGTCGAGATTGAACGAGTAGCCGGTCGGCAGGATCAGGCCGACCGCCTGCTTGGAGGCACCGTAGAGCGGCAGCTTCTCCAGAAGCCGCGGCAGCACCGGCTCGGACGACGCGGTGCCGAGCACGATCACCAGCTCGTCCTTCACGAACATCAGGAGGTCGAACAGGCTGAAGCGGAAGATCAGGCTGACCGCCCCGAGCACGATCAGCACGAACACCGCGATGGTGAACCAGAAGGTCACCACCATGTAGGCGAGCGACACCACCATCGCCGAGCCGTTGGCGCCGACCGCATAGGTGACCGCACCGAAGGTGCCGATCGGCGCGAGCCGCATCACGATGTTGATGAAGGCGAAGAACGCCGCGGTGATGGTCTGCAGCCCACGCTCGCAGGCGGCCCGCTTCTCGGCCGACAGGCTCAAAAGGCCGAAGCCGAACAGGAGCGCCAGCACCAGCACCTGCAGAAGCTCGTTGGCGGCGAACGCGCCGACGAAGCTGTCGGGCGTCATGTGGGTGAAGAAGTTGGTGAAATTGATGTGCGCCTCGGCCGCCTTCTTGGTCACCGCGGCGGCGCCCTTCACCGCGTTGGAGCTCGCCTCGACATTGCCGACGCCGAGCCCGATGCCGAACAGGTTCGCCGCGATCATCCCGAACGCCAGCGCGAAGGTCGACACCACCTCGAAATAGACGATGCCGGCGAGCCCGATCTTGCCGACCTTCTTGATGTCGCCGGCACCGAGAATGCCGACCGTCACCGTGAGAAACACCAGCGGGCCGACCGCCGCCTTGATCAGCCGGATGAAGATGTCGCCGAAAATCTTCAGCGACACGGCGAAGTCGGGCCACAGCAGGCCGACCACGATGCCCAGCACCATGCTGACCAGCACCTGGAACCCGAGCCCCGCCCAGAACGGCGACTTCGTCTTCTTGCCGCTCGCCGGTGCGGCGGCGGCTCCCATTGTCACGTCGGCCATCTCTTCCTCACTTTTTTGCGTGCCGGCAGTCTGCCCCGCCGCCACGACGTCGTTGTCCTCGAGCCCCGCAGCCGGGGCGGTTCAAGCGGGTTCCGGGGGAAGGGTACGGACGAGGGTTTCGAGAATGCGGAGCGAGGCGGCCTCGGCCTTCTTCGCACCGAGAGATTCGGTCGGGCGGCAGTCGAGCGCGTGGGTCGCGCACACCTGCACGCAGGCGGGCTTCAGCCCCTCCTCGAGGCGGACCCAGCACAGGTCGCACTTCACCATCGGCCCGTCGGCGGAGAATTGCGGCGCCCCGAACGGACAGACCAGCGCACAGCTGTGGCAGCCGATGCAGAGATTCTCGTCGACCAGCACGGCGCCCTCGGCGCCGCGCCGCACGATCGCACGGGTCGGGCACACGGCGATGCACGGCGCGTCGCCGCAATGCTGGCATGCGAGCGACACATGGGCGATGCGCACGTCGGGGAAGGTGCCGCGCTCGATCGTCGTCACGTGCCGGAAGGCGGCGAGATCGTCGCCCTCGAGGTCGTTCTGGTCCTGGCAGGCGACCACGCAGGCGCGGCAGCCGGTGCAGCGCGAGACGTCCAGCGAGAAGGCGTATTGCGTCATGGCGCGGCTCCCTCCTGATCGGGATGCGGCCACACCTCGCACAACAGCGACTTGTAGCCGGGATGCCCCGAGACGGGGTCGAGATAGTCGGGGTCGATCAACTCGTTGGCGTCGGCGCCCGGATAGCCGTGGATCATGTTGACGACGCCGGGCGGCACATATTCCGTCACGTTCGCCCGCACCCGTAGCGCGCCGCGCGGGGTCGAGACCTCGACCCACTGCATGTGCGTGATGCCGCGCGCTCCGGCGTCGACCGGATTGATGTCGGCAGTCGGCTCGGGATGCAGCTTGCGCAGCCACGGCACGCGAAACGTGCGGGCGTGAATGAACATCGGCAGCCGCGTGCCGGTGGTGAACACCAGCGGATACTCTTTCGCGAGTTCGGGCGTCGCGACCGGGCTCTGCAAGGGCTCGCGATAGACCGGCAGCGCATCGAACCCCAGCTCGGCGAGGATCGTCGAGGAGAACTCCATCTTCTTGGTCGGCGTCGGGAACCCGTTCTTTTTGTACTTCTCGTAGGGCGTGGCGGGGCGGCCTTCGAGCACCATGCCGCCGGGATGCGCCGCGAGCTCGGCGATCGACAGGCCGGCGGGCTGAAAGATCCATTCGAGGCAGGCGGCGTGACCCTGCGCCAGAAGCTCGTCCTCCGGCACCAGGCGTTTCGCGAGATCGAGAATGATGTCGATGTCGGGTCGCGACTGGCCGACCGGCGGCACCGCCTGCTCGGTCCAGATCGCGTGGCGGCTCGGGCTGATCGAGAACTCGTTGCGCTCTAAGGTGGAGCAGGCCGGCAGCACGATGTCGGCGAATTTCGCCGTCTCGGTCATGAACAGCTCGACGTCGACGAAGAAGTCGAGCGCCAGCAGCGCCTGCTTCGTCACCTCCGGGGCCGGCCACATCCGGTGGTTCAGGCCGAAGGCGAGGACCGAGCGGATCGGATAGGGTTTTCCGGTCAAAATCTGCTCGGGCAGCGCCATCGCCTGCGCCTGCGGGATGATGCGGCTCCACACCGGAAAGCGATCCTGCCCGACCCGCGGCGCCATCTCCGACCACGGCTTCACCTGCTCGAAAGCGTGCTCGCGATGCGCGAGGCCGGACGGGCGGTAGTAGCTGGTCGGCACCGGATGGTTGCCACCCGGGCGGTCGAAGTTTCCGGTGAGGCCGATCAGCGCGGTGATCGCCCGGTGGTTCTGCACGCCGTTGGTGTGATGGATCGTCGTGCAGGCGCTGGTGACGATCGCCGCCGGCTTGGTGGTCGCATAGAGCCGCGCCGCCGCGACGATCTTCTCCTTCGGCACGCCGGTGATTTGCTCCGCGACCGCCGGCGGGAATTTGCTCGCATACTCACGATAATCGTCGAAGCCGTGCGTCCAATTCTCCACGAACGCGCGGTCGTGGAGATTCTCCTCGATGATCACGTGCGCCATGCTCAGCGCGAGCGCGCCGCAGGTGCCGGGCCGCAGTCGCAGATGAATGTCGGCGCGCTCGGCCGGCGGCGACAACATCGGGCCGACATCGATCAGCTTGGTGCCGCGATCGAGCGCATCGAAGGTGCGGTTGCCGAGCGGCGCCTGCGAGTAGAAGTGGTTGGTGCTCCAGTTGAGGATGCAGCGCGTGGTGTCGATCTCGGCGCCGCCCTGCTGGCCGAGCATATAGCCGTAGTTCAGGTAGCCGCCCATATTGGCGCCGACGAAGCAGGTGCTCGATTCGGTGCAGTAGTTCGGCGAGCCGAAGCCGTGCGTCAGCCGCTTGAGGAAGGGCCGCATCACCTTGGGGTAGCCGGCGAAGAAGACGACCGACTCCGGCCCGGACTCGGCCTTGAAGCCGGCGAGCCGCTCGGCGATGCGGTCGAGCGCCTCGTCCCACGAGATCGGCCGGAAGCGCCCCTCGCCGCGCTCACCGGTCCGCAACAGCGGCGTCTGCAGGCGGTCGGGGTTGTAGACCCACTGACGGCTCGCCGCGCCCTTCGAGCACAGCGTCCCGTCGTTGATCGGGCTGCCGCGCGAGCCCTCGACCTTGATCAGCCGGCCGTCCTTCACATGGGCGTCGACCAGGCACTTGTACTCGCAGATCGAGCACAGCGTCTTTCTGATCACGATGCCGGTGTCGGGTCCGGGAATCTTGGCGGCGGCCAACGCGGCGCGCGCGTCCGGGCGTGTCGGGCTCGTCATGTCGGTCTCCGGCGCCCGGTCGCGAGGGCTGCCGGCCTCTCCAAGTCGGCCCGTCGCTCCGCTCGGGGGAGAGCACGAGAGCCGGCAGGCAAGGGTCCGCCGGGCGCGGCGAAGACCGCGCCGGAAGCCGATTTTTCGGCCTTTCGACGATTTCCCGTTGACCTGTCGAACCGCTCGCGCTCTAGTGGAGTAACGGCGTTACGGTAACGTCGTTACTATGTTTCCGAAGAGGCGGTGTCAAGCCGCCGCCGTGACAAGATCCACCGGGCGCGATACAGCCCGCGGGACGGACGTCGAGCGGAGACGAGAATGAGCACGCCGGCAAGAACACCCGACCTCGAGGCGGCGGCGAGCGGTGGCGGGATTCTCGCGATTCACCGCGCGCTGCAGGTGATCGAGATCCTCGCGGAGGAGAACGGCGGCCTGTCGCTGTCGGAGATCGCCCGCCGGCTCGACGTCAACAAGCAGGTCGCGACCCGCATCACGGAAAGCCTCGAGGTGGCCGGCTTCATCTTCCGCCACCCGGCGTCTGACCAGCTGTTTCTCAGCTACCGCATCTGCAACATCGGCGAGCGGATGCTGCACACCTCGCGGCTGCTCGAGCAGTGCAGCGCCATGCTGCGCGCACTCGCCGACGCCTCGGGCGAGCTCGCCCGCCTCGCGGTGGTGGAGAACGACGCGCTGTTCTGGGTGCTCGCCGCGGTGAGCGGCAAGCGGATGCTGCAGATCAACCCGCTCTACACGCCGAGCATCAAGCTGCACGGCACCGCGACCGGCAAGGCGTGGCTCGCCACCATGCCGGACGCGCGGGTGCGCGAGGTGGTGGCCGAGCCGAAGCTGAAGGCCTGGACCAAGAACACCATCACCGATCCCGACCGTTTGCTCGAGGAGCTCGCCGAGGTGCGCAAGCGCGGCTTCGCCATCACGCTCGAGGAGAGCGAGTCGGGGGTGAGCGCGGTCGCAGCCCCGATCGTGATCGACGACATCGACCACCGCCCGCGCTGCGTCGGCATCGTCAGCCTCGCCGCGCCGACCCACCGAATGGGCCGCGAGGCTTTGATCGCCGCCGCACCGCTGGTGACGGACGCCGCGGGCCGCGCCGCCCGCATGTGGCCGATCACCGCGCTCGAGCACGTGCGGGCGGAGCTGTCGGGCAGCGTCCGGCTGGAGATTTTGTGAGAGCGCGAGCCCGGCCGTAATCCGCAGGGTCGGACGGGGCACACCGTTCGGTCGGAGACCCGCTGCTGCCCCGCGCATGGCGTGCGACCGCCGCGACCCGATCCGCCACCACCGAAATTCCGCGCAACGACGTCCATGATGTGGACGTCGTCCGCCGGATTCGATTGAAGGACACCTCACCGGGGGACAGCCTCGTCAACCGACATGCGGCCTGTCCGCGCCGTTCGAGCCTTGCCTCGACAGAGATGAGGGAGCTTCCCGTGACGACGAGCTTTTCTCTATTCACCAAGATTGTCTCGGGTAGAGGAACCATCCACGACATCCCGAAGGAGCTGAAAGGCATCGATGCCGACAGCGTCCTGATCGTCACCGACCCCGGCTTGTCCAAGACCGAAATCCCCGGCCGGATCGCCGAGGTTCTGATCGCCGCCGGTGTGCGCGTCGAGATCTACGGCGCGGTCGAGCCGGACCCCAGCATCAGAACCGCTCGCGCGGTGGCCGACGCGGCACTGTCCGCCGGCGCAAAAGCCCTGATCGGGCTCGGCGGCGGCAGCTCCATCGATGCGGCGAAGGCCGGCGCGCTTCTCGCCACCCACACGGGCCAGCTGAGAGATTTCGCCGGCGTGGACAAGGTGCCCGCCCCCATCCTGCCGGTGATCGCCGTGCCGACGACCGCCGGCACCGGCAGCGAGGTGACGATCTTCTCCGTCGTGAGTGATCCCGATCACGACGAGAAATTCACCGTCGCCAGCCGACATCTCGCGCCACGGATCGCCGTCCTCGATCCCGAATGCACGGTGAAGCTGCCGCCGAGCGTGACCGCGATGACCGGCATGGATGCGTTGACCCACGCGGTCGAAGCCGCGTCCTCGAAAATCGCGCAGCCGGTCACCGACGCTCTGGCGATCTCCGCCGTCCGGCTGATCTTCACGTCGCTCGCCAAGGCGGTCCAGGACGGCACCAGCCTCGTGGACCGGGAAAACATGCTCCAGGCGGCGTTCCTTGCCGGCGCCGCCTTCAACTCCGCCTATCTCGGCGTGTGTCATGCCCTGGCGAGCCCTCTGGGCGGTCATTTTCACATCCCGCACGGGCTGGCCAACGCCATCGTCCTGCCGCACGTGATGGACTTCAACGTCGCGGCCGCGATGGACAAATATGCCGCCGTCGCGGTCGGGGCCGGCCTGTGCCCGCCCGGCGCGCATCCCCGAGCGGCGGCCCAGACGCTGATCGACGCGGTCCGCACGCTGCAGCGGGACATCGGCACTCCGATCCGTCTGCGCGACGCCGGAGCGAAGGAAGACATCCTGCCCTTGGTGGCGAGAGACGGGCTGAAGAGCATCCAATTGCGGTTCAACCCGCGTCCCGCGGCCGAAGCACAGATGCTCGCCGTGCTGAAGGCCGCCTACTGACGACGATCGCGACCCGAGATCGTGAGCCGCCGCCCACGGTCTCGGATCGCTCGGTCGCTCGCCCGTGAACGGCTTTGCCAACCGCGCCGCTGCACGACTGCCGTGCGGGGCGCTGCCGGCGGCGGCACCTCGACCGACCCGACCGTTCTCACTCGCCGTTCTTCAGCCTTTTGGAAACGTCTTCGACGTCACGGCGCGACGAACGCGCGAGCACACTCTTCGCCGCGCAGAACGCGCAGCGTTCCGAGCGCCAGCGCCTCCAGCTCGTTCTCGCCGTCGCTCGAAACCGTCACGTCCTAAATGCCCCGCGCCACCTCGAAGGCATCCCAGATCGCATACATGATGTTCGACACCCGCCTCGCGTCGCCGATGCGATAGAGCTCCAGGCCGTCGTCCTGCAGCGCGTCGAACAGCGACGTGTTCGCGTCGTAGCCCACGGCGAGGATCACCGAATCGGTCGCGATCGTCTCTTCCACGCCGTCCTTCGCCACGATCAGGTTGCGCCCGGCGACGCGAACCGCCTTGGTGCCGGTGCGAATATCGACGCCGTGGAAGCGCAGGAGATCGGCCAGCATGTCGCGATTGGCGTGACAGAGCGGACCACCGAGCGTCAGAATGTCGTTCAACGTCTCGACGATCGTCACCCGCCTGCCCTGTCTCACGAGCATCAGCGCCGTCTCGCAGCCGACCAGCCCGCCGCCGATGATCACGGTGGCGTCTCCGGCCTCGGCCCTTCCGGTCAGCACGTCCGCCGCGACATGCACGTTGTCGTCGCATCCCAGGCTGAAACGCTTCGGCGTGGAGCCGGTCGCGACGATCACCGCATCGGCTTTCGCCGCCCGCACCATGTCCGCAGTCGCCTCGGTCGAGCGCCTCACGGCCACGTTCAGCGTGGCGAGCTCCTGTTCGTACCAGGCGACCAAGGCCCGGTCGTCCTCCTTGAAGTCCGGAGCGCCGCCGGGGATCAGATGTCCCCCCAGCCGCCCGCTCCTTTCGAGCAGCTCGACCTCGTGCCCCCGCAGCGCCAGAACGCGGGCGCTCTCGCACCCGGCGACGCCACCGCCGATCACCATCACCTTCTTTTTCTTCACCGCGGGCGTGAGCGCATATTCTCGCTCTCTTCCGGCGCTCGGATTGACCGCACAGGATATCGTCAGGAACGCCTTCAGCCGTCCCATGCACGCCTCGTGACAAGACAGGCAGGGGCGTATCGTCTCGCGCTTCCCGGTTCTGATCTTTTCGACGAGCCGCGGATCGGCCAGCAGCGGGCGCGCGAGCCCGATCATGTCGGTCTGACGGTTCTCGATCGCCGCACGGGCGAGCTCCGGATCGTCCATCCGCCCGGCGGTGATGACCGGAATGCTCACGACCGCCTTGACCTCCGCATTGAACGGCAGCGGCAGTCCCTTCTTCTGGTACATCGGCGGATGACTCCAGTACCAGGAGTCGTAGCTGCCGACGTCGGAGTCCAACGCGTCGTACCCCGCTTTCTCGAGCAGCCTCGCCACGTCGAGTCCCTCGGGCAGGTCACGACCCAGCTCGGTGAACTCCTCACCCGGCACGACGCCGTGGCCGAGCTGCTTGATGAAGCTCTTCGGGCTGTATCGCATCACGACCGGAAACGCACTTCCGCACGCCTTCTTGATTCCCTGGACGATCTCCACCGCCATGCGCAGCCTGTTCTCGCGACTTCCGCCGTATTTGTCGGTGCGATCGTTGAACAGCGCCATCGCGAACTGATCGATCAGATACCCCTCGTGCATCGCGTGGATTTCCACCCCGTCGAATCCGGAGCGTAGGGCGATGACGGCGGCATCGATCGTCTTGGCGACGATCCGCTCGACCTCGTCCGTGCTCAGCGCGCGACACATCAATCCATCGATCCATCGATGAGGAACGACCGATGGCCCGATGGGCGCCTCGCCCGGCGCGACGCGGCTCGATACGCGGCCGAAGCCGGCGGAAATCTGCAGGAAGATTTTGGCGTCGTAGGCGTGCACCCGCTCGGTCAGCGTTCGCGCCATCCTGATGAAGAGCATCGGATTGGCGGTCGGACAGGGCATCGCCCCTCTCGTGTGCTTCTCGACCTCGTTCTCCACGAAGTTCATGCCGGTGACGATCAGACCGACACCACCTCTGGCGCGTTCCACATAGAACTCGATTCCGCGTTCCGTGAACGCACCGTCGGCGTCACACAATCCGGCAGGCCCCATCGGCGCCATGACGAAGCGGTTCTTGACGAGGCACTGCCCGATCGCGATCGGCTCGAACAATTTCTGAAACGATTTGGTCATCGGATGCGTCGTATTCATATCATTTCTGACGTTGGCGTTTCGCAAGCGTCAGTATTTCCTGATGGTCAGCGTCAGGGCGCAGATCAGGCCGAGAACCGCGAAGCCGACCATGCTCATCAGACCGCCGGTATAGTGTCCGGTCAGATGAATCAGGTAGCCGATGACGGTCGGCATCAACGCGCCCACGCCGACCGATATTCCGTTCAGGAACCCGGAACCGGCGCTCACGGCGTCCCGCGGCACGATCTTGCCGACCAGCGACCATGTCGTCGGCATCCCGAAGCCGCCGCCGACCGCACCGGCAACCGCGATCGCGACAGCGGCGATGGTGTTGTCGGCCACCTGCGAGCTGAGAAAGATACCGCCGCCGTAGCCGAGCATGGCCACCATCTGGAACGGTGCCCGGCGCCCGACCTTGTCGGACCAGGTGCCGACCACCAGGATGGTCGCCGCGGCGCCGACCCAGGTCATCGCCGTGTAGTTGCCCATCGCCGCCCACGAGAAGCCACGAGCGACCTTGAGGTAGGACGGCAGCCACGTCAGCAGCCCCCAGAAGATGGCGCACTGGCAGCAGTAGTACACCGTCAGGATCCAGTAGTCCGGATCGGACAGCACCATTTTCAGGCCGTGCTTGAAGCTCTTCTTCTTGTCGGAGGTGGTCTGCTCGGCCTCGTCGCGGCCGCCGTGAATGAACGCCAGCTCCGCCTTGTTGACCCACTTCGCGCGATCGGGCGTATCGGGAGCGAACCGCCAGATCACGACGGCCATGAACGCGCTCACCGCGGCGAGTGTATAGAACGTCGCCTGCCAGCCCCAATGGGTGACGATGAAGGCGAACAGAGGAACAGACAGCGCCGGCCCCAGCTTCGGACCGAGCAGCCAGATTCCGTTCGCCCGTCCCTGCTCGGTGGCGGGAAACCAGTTGCTGACGTACTTCGCCTGCATCGGCCAGTGCAGCCCCTCGCCGACGCCCAGCAACGCGCGGGACCCGAGCAGGACCGCGAACGTTCCGGCGAGCGGCCCGATCAGCATGGAGAGCGCCCACAGCAGGATCGCCGCACAGATCATCTTGCGCGGTCCGTAGATGTCCCCGAACGAGCTGAACACGAAGCTGGACAGTCCGTATCCGATCGTGAAGACGGACATCAGAAGCCCCATCTTCACGGTGTCGCCCTGGATTCCCATCGATGCGAGAAACACCGGATCGGCGATCAGCACCGAGACGTTGAGCCTGTCGAAATAGGAGACGGTGCAGATCACCAACAGGAGACTCGGTATGACCCAGCGGTATCTGGTCGGCTTTTCCGAACCGGCGACGGAGCCGACATTGGCAACGCTATCGGTAGACATCCTACACCTCCGCGTTCCGCATCGGGTCGACGATGCGACCGCACATCAGTTGTTGTCCGTATTACCTCTGAATTCAGTCGTCGGATCGTGGGGTCGACGTCGTCTTTCGTCCGAGACGGCGAGGGCGATCGAGGCTTGCGGCAAAGGTCGCCCTACGCGCTTCGGTGTTCGGCCCGACGTCGACCTGCGGGGGTATCCGATCGGATGAGCGGGGATTTCTCCCCGCTCACTCGTCGAAGCCGAAGAGTTTTGCGGGATTGGTGACCAGGATGCGCTGGCGTTCCTCGGCGTCCGGCGCGTAGCGATAGAGCAGTTCCAGAAGCTCGGCGTCGTTCGGCGGCTGCACCACCGAGACCGGATGCGGCCAGTCGCTGCCCCACACGCAGCGCTCGGGCGCCGCCTCGATATAGGCGCGCGCGATCGGGATCACGTCGTCCCACGGATGGCCGGCGCGCGACGTCTTCTCGCCGAGCGACAGCTGAACCCAGAAATTGCCCTTGGAGAGCAGCTCCAGCATCTTGCGCAGGCTCGGATCGTCGCGCCCGCGGGTCGGATCGGGCCGGCCCATGTGGTCGATCAGAACCGGGATGTCGAGATTCTCGAACTTCTCGGCATGCCCGACGATGCCGTCCTTCTCCGGCTGGATCTTGGCATACCAACCGAGCTCGCGGATCCGCGCGATCGCCCGCGCATAGGCGGCGTCGCTCAGAACCGCGCCCAGCGCCTGCCGGAAGCTGAACCGCGCGCCCCGCACGCCCGCCGCATGCAGCTTGTCGAGATAGGCGTCGTTCGCGTCGGCGAACACCAGCGCGTTCGCGCAGCCGCGATAGTTCGGTCCCATCGCGGCGAGCGCATCGAGCACCACCGCGTGATCGGCGCCGTAGGTCGTCGTCTGCACGATCACGCCGCGCTCGATGCCGAGCGCCTGGTGGACGCGGCGTGCCGCTTCCCAGGTCGCCGTCGGCATCTGATAAGCCGCTCCCGGCCGCACCGGATATTTGGACAGCGGGCCGAGCACGTGAAACTGGGCGTCGCAGGTGTGCGGCGGCGGCGGCTCGGACGGGCGCCGCGGGTTCGGATCGAACGCCAGATAGTCGGGCATGATGTCACACTCTCCTCAATCGATCACGGCGGTGAAGTCGCATTGAACCAGCGCCCCGCCGTCCATGTTCATCTGCAGCGCGTGCCGCGCCGGGCGGCAGCGCTCGTCCGGGAACATCTTCAGCCATTCGGTGTTCACCGGGCCGCGCCGCGAGCGGTCCTGCAGCCACACCGTCATCTTGATGATGTCGTCGGTGGTGCCGCCGCCCGCCTCGACGATCGCCTTCATGTGAGCGAACATGTTGGCGCACTGCTCCTCGAGCGTGGCCGGCATCGTCCCGGTCTGCGGATCGCGCCCGAGAATGACGCCGGACATCAGGAGATTGCCGATCCGGCTCGCGTTCGGGATCGGGTTGGCGTGCTTGAAGCCCCCGATTTGAATGCTGGTACGTCTCGTCATCGGTCTCGTCCTTCAAACGAACCGGCAGCTCACGGAGCCGAAATCCCGGTCGTCCACGTCGACCTTCGCTGCATGGTCGGTCATCTCGTCTGCGACCCTGCGCGACGCTCGGCCTCGGGAGCGACCCGTTGCGTTGGGGATTTCGGTACCTCCAGCGCCGGTGTGACAGCGCATGGATGGTTCCACTTCGTGATTGCCTGGTCGAACGGATTGTGCTCTGCATGTCCATATTATGGACAAGGACGTCGACGACGATCGCCCGGCCGGGCCTGCCCGCGGATCCGCTCGACACGGTGCGGTGCACCCGCGCGAGGGGGCTCAGAGCGTCCGCCGCGCGATCGCCGTGCTGCGCATCCTGGCGGCCGGACGCGACGTCGGCCTACCTCTCGTCGACGTCGTCAAGGCGACCGGCCTGTCGCGACCGACCGCGTACCGTTTGGTCGAAGTGCTGGTCGAGGAAGGCATCGTCGAACGACGCCACAGGACCAAACGGTACGCGATTGGACATCAAGTTCTGGAGCTCGCGCTGGCGCGTCCATCCCGCTCGGGGCTGGTGGTGGCGGCGGATCCGTTCTTGTCGAAGATCGCCCACGATATCGGTGACACGACGTTTCTCACGGTGCGCACCGGACTGGACGCGTTGTGTGTCGCCCGCGTCATCGGCACCTATCCGGTTCAGGTGCTCTCGATCGAGGTCGGGGCGCGGCGACCGCTCGGGGTGAGCAGCGCCGGCATGGCGTTGCTCGCCGGTCTGCCGGCGGCGGAAGCGCGCGAGATCGTCGCGCACAATGCCAACAGGTTCGATGCTCACCGTGTGAACCCGGCGATCGTGCTCGAGGAGGTCGCCGTCGCGCGGCGAACCGGATATGCCGTTCGGCACACCGGCATCGTACCCGGCACCAAGGCGATATCCGCCGCCATTCGAATGCCCGACGGGCAACCCTGTGCCGCGATCACGATCGCGGCGATCCGCTCACGGCTGCAACCGAAACGTGAGATGGAGGTCGGCGAGGCCTTGAAGAGCGCGGCGCGGGCCATCGAAAAGGTGATGCCCACGTGACGAGCGGATCGCGCCGAGGGCCGCAGCCGCCTCGTCGTGTGCGAAGGAAGCAGGTGACCGGTGTTGCCGGTCGTGCGAATTTGCCGCTTCGAGGCACGTGCGCGCGACGATCGTTCGTCGCTCCCCTACACGACGTAGGCGATGTCCAGCTGCCGGGCGGCGAGCTCGAGATGCTCTTGCGCGATGACGTGGTCGTCGGCGCCGATATCGACATCGAGACCGACACCGACATCGATACCGACGGGGGCACCGGCAGTCGGAAGGTTCACCCTCACCACCTTCGCCACCGAACTGCGCTTGAAGTCGCGCGCACATGCCGGATTGGTGGTGCAGATGCCGGCGGACAGCCGAAAGCACGTATCGTTCGCGACCGCCTTCGCGTCCTCGTAATCCCTCACGCGGACCACGCAGGCGACCGGCCCGAAGATTTCCTCGCGTGCGACCCGCATCGCATTGTCGACGTCGGTGAGCAGCGCCGGCTGCAGATAATGGCCGCGCCGCTCCCGTCGCAAAAGCGCTCCTCCCCAGTGCAGCCGCGCGCCTTCGCGCTCGGCGAGCCCGATGGATCGCAGCGTCTGCTCCAGCCGGCACCGATCGACCACCGGCCCGACCCGTGTGCCCGGCGCGAGCGCGCCGTCCACCACCAGCGCCTTCAGCTTTTCCGTCAACGCACGGACGAAGCGATCGTGGATCGCCTCCGTCACCACCAGCCGTGTGGATGCATTGCAGCACTGCCCGGTCTGATGGAACGCGCCGGTGATCGCGCAGGCGGTCGCGACCTCGAGATCGGCGTCGTCGACCACGACCAGCGGGCTGTTGCCGCCCAAATCCATCCGGACCGCCTTCATCACCGAGGCACCCGACGCCGCCTTCGCCACCCGACGTCCGGTCGCGACCGACCCGGTGAAGGACACCGTGTCGACATCGCGATGGGTGAGCAATGTCGGCCCGATGTCGGCGGCGGAGCCCATCACCAAATTGAACACGCCGGGGGGCAGACCCGCCCGGGCGACGATCTCGGTGAGTGCCCAGGCGGAGCCCGGCACGAGACCGGCCGGCTTGAACACCACCGTGTCGCCGCAGGCGAGCGCACCGGCGATCTTCCACGCCGCGACCGACATCGGACAGCTCGTCGGCGTGACCAGCGCCACGACGCCGGCCGGCCCGTGAACGCGTCCGCTCCCGACGCCGGGCCACGCCGTCCCCTCGCCCGGCGGCCGAACGATCTCGCCGGCGAACCAGGCGAAGATGCGCCCCGCATGCGCGACCTCCCAAACGCCGTCGCGGAGCGGCTTGCCGTGCTCCCGGGACAGCAGCCGACCGAGTTCGGCCCGACGGGCGACGAGCTCGGTCGCGATCCGCATCAACACGTCGACGCGCGTTGCGGGCGTCGCGCACGCCCAGCCGATCAGCGCGGCCTTTGCCGCGGCGATCGCCTGCTCTGCCTCGTGCCGCGAGGCGAGAGCATAGTCGCCGACCACGTCGTCGAGATCGGACGGATCGAGGTCGGGGGCGGCGTCGGTCGCCTCCACCCACGCGCCGGCGATGTAATTTCGATGGATCGTCATGACGCCCGCTCGTGAGAACGCGGGAGACCCCGCCGCGGTGACGGCGCGCGAAGAGCGCGACGATCGCGGGACACCGGGCCGACGCTCGGGGCGAGCGCCGGCCCGGCTGCGGCTGCGCGCGCCGCCGATGGCGACGCCGGGTTCGACGGACCGGCATCG
Source organism: Rhodovulum sp. PH10 (assembly GCF_000293785.1). Taxonomy (GTDB): domain Bacteria; phylum Pseudomonadota; class Alphaproteobacteria; order Rhizobiales; family Xanthobacteraceae; genus Rhodoplanes. The sequence continues at coordinate 47,135 of NZ_AKZI01000063.1, forward strand.
CCGATCGAGGCGAGACCGCACGGCCGCACGACCACCCGCCGATCACGCCACCGGCCCGGCAATCATCTAGCCGCGAGCGGCCTCGCGGGCCTGGGCGAGGGCCGACACCGCGCCCTTGGTGATGATCGAAGTGTCGGTCGCGACCGCGATGAACTCGACCCCCGCGGCGACCCGGCGGGCGGCTTCCTGCGCGTTCGTCGTGAGATACCCGGCCGGCTTGTTCAGCCGGCGCAGGCGCGCGAACGCATCGTCGACCGCGCTCTGCACGTCGGGATGCTGAGAATCGCCGAGATGACCGAGCGAGGCGCCGAGGTCGGCCGGCCCGATGAACACCCCGTCGACGCCGTCGACGGCGGCGATCTCCTCGAGGTTCTTCAACCCCTCCCCCGTCTCGATCTGCACCAGCACGCACAGCTCCTTCTCGGCGTTCGCCAGATAGTGCGGGTTGGTGCCGAACGATCCGGCGCGCGTCCCGGCCGCCACACCGCGGACACCCCGCGGCGGGTAGCGCACGAAGCTCACCGCTTCACGCGCTTCCTGCGCCGACTGGATGCACGGGAACAGCAAGGTCTGCGCGCCGGCGTCGAGCAGCCTCTTCACCAGGATCATGTCGGACCAGGCCGGACGGACGACCGCGCTCGTCGGGTATGCCGACATCGCCTGCAGCTGGGCGACGATGTCCGGCACCTCGTTCGGAGAGTGCTCGGTGTCGATCAGGATCCAGTCGTACCCACAGCAGGCGAACAGCTCCGCGAGCATGTTGCTCCGCAGCGTCGACCACAGACCGATCTGCTGACGTTCGGTCAACGCGCGCTTGAAATGATTGATCGGAAGTTCCATCGCACTCACTCGTCGAAGCCGAAGAATTTTGCGGGGTTGGTGACGAGGATGCGCTGCCGCTCCTCGGCGTCCGGCGTCGCCGTCGGCACCCGATGAGCCGCTTCCGGCCGCACCGGATATTCGGACAGCGGGCCGAGCACGTGAAGCCGGGCGTCGCAGGTGTGCGGCGGCGGCTCGGACGGGCTCCGCGGGTTCGGATCGAACGCCAGATAGTCGGGCATGATGTCACACTCTCCTCGACCGATCACGGCGGTGAAGTCGCATCGAACCAGCGCCCCGCCGTCCATGTTCATCTGCAGCGCGTGCCGCGCCGGGCGACGGCGCTCGTCCGGATTGCCGATCCGGCTCGCGATCGGGTCGGCGGGCTCGACGCCGCCGACCCGAATGCTGGCACGTCTCGTCGCCGGTCTCGTCGTTCAAACGAACCGGCAGCTCACGGAGCCGTAATCCCGGTAGTCGGCGTGGATCACGTCGCCCTTGTGGACGTCGACCGGCCGCGTGAAGGAGCCGGCCAGAACCACCTCCCCGGCGGCGAGATGCTCGCCGTGCAGCGCGAGGCGGTTGGCGAGCCAGGCGATGCCGTTGGCGGGATGATTGAGGACACCGGCGGCGACGCCCGTCTCCTCGATCTGCCCGTTGCGGAACAGCAGCGCGCCGATCCAGCGCAGGTCCGCCTGGTTCGGCAGGAACGGACGGCCGCCCAGCACCAGCGCGGCGTTCGCCGCATTGTCCGAGATCGTGTCCATCACCTTGCGCGTCTTCTTGGTCTCGGGATCGATCCGGTGCATGCGCGATTCCAGGATCTCCAGCGCCGGCGTCACGTAGCCGGTCGCCTTCAGAACGTCGAAGATCGTGCAGTCCGGGCCCGCGAGCGGCGTCTCGAGCACGAAGGCGAGCTCCACCTCGATGCGCACTCCGTTGAAGCGGTCGAACGGAATCTCGCTCGCTTCCGGATAGAACATGTCCGCGAACAGAACACCGTAATCCGGCTCGTCGATTCCGACGGCGCTCTGCATCGCTCTCGAGGTGAGGCCGATCTTGTGCCCGCGGACGACGCGTCCGCCGGCGATCTGGAGGCGGGTCCACGCGCGCTGGATCGCATAGGCATCCTCGATCGCGAGACCGGGATGCTCCAGCGTGAACGCGCGCAACAGCGACTTGGTCCGCTGCGCCTCGTCGAGCTTGCGTGCCAAGCCTTCAATCGTCTCGTTGTCGAGCATCGCGTGTCACTTCTCGTCGACGACGGTGTTGCGGAGAACACCGATTCCACTGGATTCGACCTCGACGACGTCGCCCGCCTTCAACCAGCGCGGCGGGTCGAACCGCGCTCCGGCGCCGGTCGGCGTGCCGGTGGCAATCATGTCGCCCGGCATCAGGGTCGCGAAGGTCGACAGATAGGAGATCAGGAAATCGAACGGGAACATCATGCGCTCCGTCGTTTCCTGCTGGCGGATCTCGCCGTTGACGCGGGTGACGATGTCGTGCGGCCCGCGCGGATCGAGCTGATCGGCGGTGACGATCCACGGCCCGATGCTGCCCGACCGATCGAAGTTCTTGCCCTGCGTGACGTTGAACTTGCCGTGGTGCAGCCAGTCGCGAACCGTGCCCTCGTTGCACAGCGTCATGCCGAAGATGTGCCGCCATGCCTGCTCGCGCGGGATGTGACGCCCCTTCTCGCCGATCACGATCACCAGCTCGCCTTCGTAATCGAGCTGCTCGGACACTTTCGGCTTCTCGATCGTCTGCCCGGCCCCGACCACGGACGAGGCGCTGCGCGCGAACAGGCTCGGATATTTCGGCAGCGCCGATCCGTCCTTGTACTCGGCATTGCGGTCGCGATAGTTGACGCCGATGCACCACAGTTTTTCGGGCGCCGTCACCGGCGGAAGCAGTGTCAGGGACGCCAGCTCGCGATCGGGCGACCGACCGGCCACCGCTCCCTGCGCCACGCCGAGCCCGCCACGGGCGATCAGCGTCTTCAGATCGGGATAGTCGCCGCCGATCCGCGCGACGAGGTCGACGACGCCGCCCTCGACGACCGCGCCGTACCGCTCACGTCCATTCTCGAGATAACTCGCCAGTCGCATGCCATGCCCCCGTGTCCGATCGAATCGAGCAGAGAGTCGTGCCGCCGATCCGACGCGGGAAACGCTTGCCGTGCGTCGGATCGACGATCCCGTTCGCGGATCGCCCGCTCCCCGGCGATCGGACGTCGAACGTCGGTTCCGGGTGCGCCACCTAGGGATCGTCTCGAGGTCGACTCGGGAGACACGAAGCGTGACGCTCCTGTTCGGTGTTCGAGCTTCACTTCGGCCTCGTTCGATCGTGGGGGGATAGTCGCCCTTCGTGATCACAGGGTCGATCGAATCGCGCGCCCGCTGTCCACGATGTGGACATTCACCACGGGCCGCCGGCGCGGCCGCCGCTCGCGGACGCAATTCGCGGGCACCCTTCGCGGACGTCGCTCCCGGACGTCGCTCCCGGAGGTCGCTGGCGGACCACCTGGCCTCCACCTCCATGAACGGCCGCTTCGGGACCGATATGCCGGCTACGGAGAATCGCCCGCGCAGCTTCGCCGGCCCCGTCCCTCGAGGCGCGCCGGCCGCGTGGGACTCAGGTGGAACGAGGCGCTTCCCGCCGTACCGGCAGCGCACCACGAACCACTGATTTTCGTGAGGTTTCCTGGCCCGCCACGGTCGACGACGAGGGGCACTGTCGCTTCGCCGTGGCGCTATGAAGGTGTAGCCGAAATTGCGATCACACCGCCAATTACACGCGGCGGCTGCCACGACCGCGCTCTGCCCCGACGAGAGCACCGAATGAAGCTGGGGTGGACGTGTAAGTGGCGCGCCACGGTCGACGAAGATGGGCAATATTGCTTCGCCATGCCGCTATGATGCGGTGCTTCGTCGCAAGCGAAACCCGACGACTACGTTCGAGACGCGCCGCCGGCTCTCCGAAGGAGGCACGAACCGCAAGCGTTCTTGTTCCCGGAATGGGAACACGATAGTACCACCAGCGTCAGAGACTGACCTCTGCCCAGGCTCGTGTGGCAATCGAGTGGATACGGCCGGGCTCGGTGAGGAGGGCGTTCCAGGCGTCACAGCAGGCATCGACGATGGCGCGATAGTTCTCGAAGACGCGATTGGAGAGCTTGTTCTGGCGCAGGAACTGCCAGACGTTCTCGACCGGGTTCAGCTCGGGCGAGTAAGGCGGCAGCTTCAGCAGGCTGACATTGTCGGGGACGCGGAGGCGTCCGCCGGTCCTGTGCAAGCCGGCGCCGTCGAGGACGACGACGGCGTGGCAGCCGGGCGTGACGGCGCGGCCGATCTCGGCGAGGTGCAGGGTCATGGTCTCGGCATCGGCCTTGGGCAGCACGAGAGCGACGCCGCAATCGCGGGCGGGGCAGACCGCGCCGAACAGATAGGCCCAGTCGTAGCGCTGGTCGCGTGGGGCACGCGGCCCCGTTCCGCGCTCGGCCCAGATGCGGGTCAGCGTGCCCTGCTGGCCGACGCGTGCTTCGTCCTGCCACCAGAGCTCGATCGACTTGCCGCGCGCCCGGGCCGGCAGGCAGGCGGCGACCAGGTCGGCGAAGTTTTTTTATGCGCCTCCTGGGCCGCGACGTCCTGCTCGGGACAGCGCGGCCGCACCGACATCCGCCGGAAGCCGAGACGCCGCAACAGGTCGCCGACCGAGCGCTCGGCCAGCCGCACGCCCCAGCGCTCCTCGATCAGGCGCGACAGGTCGATCCGACGCCAACGCACCACACCGTGGACGGTAGGATCGGGGCCTTGCCGGACCAGCTCGGCCACCTCCTGCATCTGCGACGGCGACAGCAGCGGCGCTGCGCCGGGCGCCTTGCGGTCGATCAGCCCATCGAGCCCGAAGGCGTTGTACCGATGCACCCAGTCGCGCAGCGTCTGCCGGTCCATCCCGCACGAGGCCGCCGCCTCGCTGCGCGACTTGCCCTCCATCACCAGGGCCAGCGCGAGCATCCGCCGCGCCGCGTTGCTGTCGCGGCTGCGCACCGAAGCCTGCCGCAGTTGCCCCGCCGTCAGGTCCATCCGCGTGATCGCGACGCCTGCCATCCCAGCCTCCTCGCAAATCAGGAAGCCTTCAGGGAATCACGCCGCGCGATCCGCGCAAACCCGAGGCACAGTTTCACGCCTTTGGTATCAAGAGACCTGTGCGCGGGTTGTTGAATCGACTGATTCTTGGCGGTTTTGTAAGCGTCGTTTTGGCCCCACCTTCTGCGGATGGTCGTGAGGGCGG
>NZ_AKZI01000064.1 GCF_000293785.1 Rhodovulum sp. PH10
CTCCCGCCGGGAATCCCGCCTCGGAACCAATCAGCCGAATCCGGTATCAGATGCGCGGTGCCGCGTCGGGTGTCGAACAGTGCGCGTCGCCCGGCCCGGTCGCGCACCGCGAGCGTGTAGGCGGACTGCTTCATCGCGAGTCCCTGCCGTCGGAGGGCGAAGCGTTTGGCTTCTGCGATCAACGGTAGAGGGATGCGTGTTGTTCCGGCCGCCGGTGCCGCGCGCCGATCCCGTCGCCGGTTGCGCTCTCAGGCGGTGCCGGCGCTCGCCCGCGGCCCGCCGTCCGCCTTGCCACCGCCCGCCTTGCCGCCGGTCGCCGCGGCGCGCTCGCGCAGCCGCAGGAACTGCAGCGCCTTGCGTGCGGTCTCCGGCTTCAGCTTGCTGAAGGCGGCGAGGCAGTCGTCGTGCGCGCCGGTGGTCAGGGCACCGCGCAGCCGCAGCACCGTGCGGGTGGTGTTCCAGGAGAAGCCGATCGCCCGCGCGAGCAGGATCACCAGTTCCGGCCGCGGCTGCACCATCGCCCGCTCGCAGGCGCCGACCGGCAGCTCGGCGAGCAGCGCCAGCGCCACCACCGTCTCGTCGAACGAGGCGGTCGCCGCGTATTCGCGCACCTTGTGCTCGTCGAGCCGGCCCGCCCGATGGACCGCCGCCACCGTGCGCTGCGCCTCGGAAAAGTCGCGCGACCGCGTGCGGATGTGCGACTGGAAGCCGGCCGAGACCTCCGACAGCATGTCGCGCACCATCCGGGTGGTCTGGCCGTCGGCCGCCTCCAGGCTGCGCCGGACCTTCTCGGTCGCCACCGTGAACAGCTCGAGCAGCCGGTGGCGCGGGATGTCGTCGCGGGTCCAGACGCCGAGCGCCAGCGCGTCGTCGGTCTTCGAGCGCTCGACCAGCAAGCGGTGGCCTTCCGTCGAGAAGACGGCGCCGGCATTCTCCACCGTCGCCAGCGCGACCTCGCGGTCGCCCCGCTCGACCAGCACGTCGGTCACCGCGGCGCTGATGGCGGAGCGCTGCGAGATCGCCAGCAGATGCCCCTGGCTCGCGGTGGTGGCGGTGGCGACCAGCGTCGCGTCGTCGAGCCGCGGCGACTGGGTGAGCACCGGCCCGGCCACCTCGATCGCCTCGTCGCCGGCGAGCTTGCGCATCAGCGTGCGCGGCGCGTTGGGGACGGTGGCGAGCTTGCGCGCGAGCACCGCCCGCACCGACGATTCGATCTCGCCCACCAGCCGCACCATCACGTCGTCGAACAGGCCGATCTCGCGCTCGTCGTAGTCGGCGGCGGCGCCGAGAAACAGGTCGGTGATCCGCCGCAGCGTTTCCGCGCGATAGGCGATCGCGTGGGTGGACAGGGCTTCCTCGAGCTCCTCGAGCACGCTCCGGCGGGCGCTCATGACGTGGCCTCGTCGGCGAGGCGCAGCGCCGCCAGCGCTTCGTCGTGACGCGATCCGCGGCGCAGGCCGGTGTCTCCGGCGGGGACGGGCCGGCCAATCAGATAGCCCTGCGCCTGCGTCACGCCGGCCGCGCGCAGCGCCTGGAACTGGGCCTCCGTCTCGATCCCTTCCGCCACCGTCACGACGTCGAGCGAGCGGGCGAGCGCGGCGATCGCGCAGACGATCGCCGCACAGTCCGAGTGATCCAGCATCTCGGCGATGAAGGAGCGGTCGATCTTCAGCTTGTCGAACGGGAAGGTCCGCAGATGACCGAGCGAGGAGTAGCCGGTGCCGAAGTCGTCGAGCGAGATCGAGACGCCGAGATTCTTCAACTGGTGGAGCGTCGACAGCCGGTCGGCGTCCCATTCGAGCAGCACCCGCTCGGTGATCTCGATCTCCAGCCGGTCGGGCGGCAGGCCGGAATCGACCAGCGCCATCATGATCACGTCGAGCAGGTTCGACTTGTCGAACTGCACCGGCGAGACGTTGACCGCGACGCGAACGTCGTCGGGCCAGCGGGCGGCCTCGGCGCAGGCGGTCTGCAGCACCCACTCGCCGAGCACGGCGACGAGGCCGGTCTCCTCGGCCATGGCGATGAAGCGGTCGGGCGGAACCAGGCCGTGCTCGGGATGGTTCCAGCGCACCAGCGCCTCCATCGCCCGCAGCCGGCGGCTGGCGACGTCGACCAGCGGCTGGTAGTGCAGCACGAACTCGTCGCGCCGCAGGCTCTCGCGGAACTCGAGCTCGAGCCGCTGGCGCTCGTCGGCCTCCGCCGCCATCGACGGGTCGAACAGGGCGAAGCCGTTCCGCCCCGACGCCTTGATCGCGTAGAGCGCGAGGTCGGCCTTCTTGAGCAGCGACTCGGCGTCGGTCGCGTCGTTCGGCGCCATCGCGATGCCGATCGAGGTGCCGATCACCACCTTGCGGCCGTCGATGTCGTAGGGCATGCCGATCAGGTCGACGATCCGGCTGGCGAGCGAGACGGCGCTCTCGCGCATCACGTCGACGGGGTCGTCGGCCGGCGAGAAGTCGCGTGGCGGCGACTGGATGATCGCGAACTCGTCGCCGCCGAGCCGCGCCAGCACGTCGGCCGAGCGGATCGACGATTTCAGCCGCAGTGCGGCCTCCTTCAGCAGCGCGTCGCCGGCGGCGTGGCCGAGCGTGTCGTTGACGTGCTTGAAGCGGTCGAGGTCGAGCATCAGCACCGAGAACGGCCGACCGTCGCGCTGCAGGCGGCCGCGGGCGGCGGCGATCTTCTCGAGGAAGCGCGAGCGGTTGGCGACGCCGGTGAGCAGGTCGCTGTGGGCGAGGCGCTCGATCTTGGCCTCGGAGCGGCGCCGCTCGGTGACGTCCTCGTGGGTCGACAGCCAGCCGCCGTCGCTCAGCGGCCGGTGCAGCACCGAGATGATGCGCCCGTCGCGCAGCGTGTGCTCGAGGCGGGTGGTGACGCCTGCGGTGTATTCGCGCGACATCAGCTCGCGGGCGATCTCGTCGGGGTCGTCGCCGGGCTTCAGCAGGGCGGAGAAGCAGAGCAGGTCGCGCAGCGGCGTGCCCGGCACGCACACCTCGGGCGGCAGGCCGAAGATGCGGGCGTACTGCTCGTTGGAGACGACCAGCCGGCCGTCGCCGTCGAACATCACGAGTCCCTGGCTCATGTTGTTGAGCGCCGCGTCGAACCGCTCGTTCTGGCGGCTCAGCTCGGTCTCGTGGGCGGCCAGCAGGTCGTGCTCCTGCTCGAGCAGGCGCGTCTTCTCGCCGAGCGAAACCTGGGAGGCGACCAGCCGGCGATATTGCTGCGCCATCACCCGGAGCAGCGTGATGGTGATCAGCAGGAAGGCCGCGGTGCCGGCGGCGACGACCACCGTGCGGTCGTGCCAGCCGGCGAGCAGGGTCGTCTCCGGCACCGCCAGGGTGACGACGAACGGATAGTCCCTGAGCGGCTCGGCGGCGACCCATTGCGGCTGGTTGCCGATCAGGCCGGGCGACCGGTAGGTGCCGCCGCCTTTGGCGACCACCCGGTGCCACGGCCAGCTCGGCGGCACGGTCGCGCCGGCGCGGTCGATCTCGTCCGGCATGCGCACGAAGATTCGGCCGTCGTTGCGGATGATCGAGAAGGTCTGCTCGGCGAGTGGCTCGATCGTCCGATAGACCTCGGTGAAGTACCCCATCCCGAGGCCGACCACGACGACCCCGAGAAACGCCCCGTCGGGTCCGGTGAGCCGGCGGGCCAGCACCATCGTCGGCTGGCCGTCGAACCGGCTGCGCAGCGGCGCGGGGGTCGCCAGCCGGCCGTCGTCGTGGCGGGCGAGCTCGCGGAAATAATCGCGGTCGGCGAGGTCGACCTCCGGCGTCGGCCAGCTCGACGTGCTCACCAGCGCCCGGCCCTGTGCGTCGGTCACCACGAGGTTCGCGCTGCCCGGCAGGAACCGCAGATATTGCAGCAGGGTGGCGCGGAACGTCTGCGGATCGCCCAGGGTCGGCGCCGCCGCGCCGGCCGGCGTGTCGCGCTCGATCTGCCGCTGCACCTCCCCGAGCGCCGCGTCGATCGTGCGCAGCGAGCGGGCGAACTGGCTGGCCAGCACCACCGCGACGTTCTGCGTCTCGCGCACGCCGTCGCGCAGCTCCCGCGCGCGCTCCGCCCACGCCGTGACGCCGATCCCGCAGGCGGCGATGCCGAGCACTGCGGCGGAGGCGACGACGAGTGCACGGAACGTCCTCGGGCGGGGCATGATCCTCGGCGGGGTCTGGAACGCGACGGACGAGACGACCTCGATGTTCGGATACCTGGTAAAACCTAAGAAATCATGGATCGAGACTGTCGAGCGGGCAGATCCTTTTGTAAAAGAGAATAGTCTGGTAGTACTATGACGATCTTCGATTGCACAATGCAGATGTTCGCGGCGGGGCGATCCGCCTTTTGCGCGCACGGGGACGGTGGAGAAGGCGACGGTGGTGCGGCGGTGTGACTCCGTCACTGAAGGCGGTCGGTCGGGCCGGTAGACGAGCGTCATGGACGGCCGCGACCGGCGGCCCCGCTCGGCCGGGCGACGGCGCCCGCAGCCGGGGCGTCCGGTCGTCGCGAAAACCCCGGAAGGACCACCACCATGACGCTGAAGGCCCTCACCTTGGCCGCCGTGGCGATCGGCACCGCCGCCCTCTATGCCGGCAACGCCGGCGAGCGCAACGCCGGCGAGCGCACCGGTGCCGCCGCGCCGGTCGCTCCGGTCGCCGATCGGGCCGCCGATACGGCCGACACCAAGGCCCTCGCCGCCGAGGCCGGTGCGCTGGCGAAAGGCTATGGTGGAACGCTGCTCGGCGCGGTGAAGTCGGCGCTGGAGACCTCCGGCCCGGTCGGGGCGATCGCCTTCTGTCACGACGAGGCGCCCGGAATGGCGGCCGAGCAGTCGCGCCGCTCCGGCTGGCGGATCGCCCGCACCAGCCTGAAGCCGCGCAACCCGAACGCCGCGCCGGACGACTACGAGCGCCGCGTGCTCGAGGAATTTTCGCGGAAGATCGCCGCCGGCGCGCCGGTCGCGGGCCTGTCGCACGCCGAGATCGTCGAGACCGACGGCGGCCGGGTGTTTCGCTTCATGGCGGCGATCCCGACCGCCGCGCCGTGCCTGACCTGCCACGGCAGCAGCCTGAAGCCGGAGGTGGCGGCCAAGATCCGCGAGCTCTATCCGGCCGACCGGGCGACCGGCTTCTCGGAGGGCGACATGCGCGGCGCCTTCACCCTGTCGAAGCCGCTCTGATACCAGCGGCGGGAAACTATGACCTCATCCTGAGGGTCGCCGAAGGCGACGTCTCGAAGGATGAGGCCCGCACCGTGGCCTCGCCCTTCGAGACGCACTCCTGCGGAGTGCTCCTCAGGACGAGGTCGGACTCTGTCGCCGTTGGTGTGAGCCCGTTTTCACCCGGTGGTAGGGGAGTGCCGAGGCGCTCGCGAAAACGTGTTCTCGGGTCGCCGGCGGCGCGAGAACCGGCGGTGTTCTCGTGCGTTTCCTTCCGGCACTTCGCCGCTCCGCCGTGTGAGGGGTCCCGTCGAGGACCGGGGTGGGCGGCATCTCGATAGGAGACGCAAGATGAAGGCTCTCGCCCTGGTGCTGCTGATGGCTGCAACGACGTCCGCCTATGCGGACGACATCGGCCGGTACGCCTCGCACCGCTTCATGGAGGAGCGGATGATGTTCTCGCCGGTGCCCTCCGAGCAGTGGGAGGGCTTGGCGATCGCCGACGATACCGCCACCCGCCAGGCGTTTGCCGGCATCGGCACCGCCGACCGCACCGACGCGATGAACGACGATCCCCGCCCGATGGCGATGCGCGGCCCGATCGACGCTGCCGACATTCCGGTGATGGCGCTGGAATTCGAGTGACCGCAAGGCGCGCGACAAGGCGCGCGACCCGAGCCCCGGTGACCGCACGACCGGTGGCCGCAGAACCCGCCGCGGTTCCGTCTCCGCTGCGCTCTTTCGCGCGGCGGGAGGGGCGGAGCGCACGAGCGTAGCAAGTAACCGAGTTCCAGAACCGAGTTGCAGAGAGGCGTTCGCCACCGCGCCCGCTCGCGGGACGACGGCAGGTCGTGCGTCGTCCGATGCCCGTGCGGTCCGTCGCCGCGCGGGCTTCGTACGTGAACGCACTCCCTCGAGTTCGGTCCCGAGGTCGCTCCCCGAGTTCGCTGCGTCGCGCGTCGTCCCGCTCGGAGGGACGGGGGTCCGGCTCGCCCGGCCGCATCCGGTCGGGCGCGCCACGCTCTCGAAGACGAATTTCGCCACCAAACGTGCCCGTCGGACGACGAGCGTTTGCCGACGTCCGGTCCCGCGAGACTGTGCTAGAGTGGTCTGCGTCGGCCGCACGACACGTGTGGCGGAGAGAGGTGATGTCTGCCACCCGATCTCGTGCCGACCTTTTGGCCGGAACACACCTTTTGGCCGGAGCGAGCCTTTTGGCCGGAGCACATTGTCTGCTCGTCGCCGCGGCGGTGATCGGCGGCGCCACCGTGTGCCGCGTCGTCCTCGCGGTGCTGGTCGGAAGCGATCCCGCCGCCGTCGTCCATGCCACCGGCGTGGCGGTCGCGGTGCTGCTCGGCGGGCCGTGCGCCGGCCTCTTCGCCGCGCTCCTCGGTGCCCTCGCCGGTGCGGCGACGACGGTGCCGACCCCCGGCCTCCTGCCGTGGCCGGCGTCCGTGCCGGCGGAGACGCTCGCCTACCTGATCTGCGCGCTCGTGCTGGTGGTCGTGGTCCACCGGCTGATGCGCGCCCGCGACACGGCCGCGACCAAGGCCGCTGCCGCCGCGCGGCTCGCCTCGATCGTCCACCACACCGGCGATGCGATCGTCGGGCTCGACCGCAAGGGCACCATCGTCACCTGGAATCCGGCGGCCGAGCAAATGTTCGGCCACCCCGCGGAGGAGATCGTCGGGCGACCGGCGAGCGTGCTGTTTCCGCTCGCGCTGCCCGAGGGCGACGCCTCGCCGGCGGCGCTGCTGTCCAGCGAGAGCGTGCACTTCACGACGCGCTGGGTCGCCAAGGACGGCCACACGCTCGACGTCTCCGTCACCACCGGGCCGATGGACGACCCGGACGGCGGCCGCGCCGGCATCGCCGCGATCGTCCGCGACGTCAGCCGGCAGGTCGCCGCCGAGGCGGCGCTGCGCGACGCGCACCGTCGCAACGTGATGCTGCTCGGCGAGATCCATCACCGCATGAAGAACAATCTGCAGATGGTCGCCGGCCTCATCTGGGCCTGCTCGCGCCGCACCGATCAGGCCGCCGCGCGCAAGCTCCTGATCGATCTGCAGCAGCGCGTCGGCGCGATCGCCCGCATCCACGATCATCTCTACGAGACCGACGACTTCACCCGCGTCGACCTGTGCAACCTGCTGCACCGGATCATCGGCGACCTCGCCGGGCTGTCGAGCCGCGACGCCGAGATCTCGCTCGCCACCGACGGCCCGCAGGTGCTGACCACCGAGACGGCGGTGCCGATCGTGCTCGCGGTCAACGAGCTGGTGACCAACGCGCTGCGCCACGCCGGCGTCGATCGCCCGTCGGTGCACGTGCGCTGCATCCGCGACGAGGCGGCGCTGGTCGTCACCGTCACCGACACCGGGCACGGCCTGCCGCCCGATTTCGAGATCGCGAAAGCGCGCGGCTTCGGCATGCGGATGGCATCGGGCGCGGTGGGGCAGGTGGGCGGCACGCTGCGCGCGCTGCCGACGCTGTCGGGCGCGGCGTTCGAGATTCGCGTGCCCCGGCCGGCGCTGCCGATCGATCGGGACGAAGCGGCAGCCGAGTGATTTTTTCCCCGGCACCGTGCCGGCGCGCGAAATCTTCCGGCTCGATCCGTCCGGCTCGATACGTCCGGCTCGTTCCGTCCGACGTTCAGCGCGGCGCGACGAGGTCGCGCAGGTTTTCCGCCCCGCCGAACCGCCAGCGGTGCCACTCCGCCTCGCCGTGGAGACCCGAAGCCGTCGCCGGCTCGGAGCGCAGCACGGCTTCGGCGGCCGCGGCGTCGGGCGCTTCCAACAGCAGCGCGGTGCCCTGCCACGACGTGCCGTCGTCGCCGAGCAGCGGCCCGATCACGATCACATGCGACGCCTGCGCCGGCTCGCGCGCCCACGCCGCCTGGCGCCGGGTCACGTCCTCCACGCTCGCGTCCGCCACGCTCGCGTCCGCCCCGCGCGCCGCGCTGTCGTCCGCCGAGCGTGCCGGGGCGATCACCAGAAAGCGCGGGTGGTTCGCCTCGCCGGAAAACGCCCACATCGTGCGGTCGAGCAGATTGGCGAACCGCCACGTTCTCACGTCGGCAAACACGCCGCCCCGCATCAACGGATCGTCCGCGACGAACCGGGCTGCCGCCGCGCAGTCTCGAAGATCGACGATGTGCAGGCTGCCGGTGACCGCGTCGTTCGCCTCCGTCACCGTCGGCCCGCGGGCGACCATCGCCGGGATGTGCGGCGTCATGAAATCCCAGTGCGGCGGCAGCAGCGCGCGCCGCTTCGCGCCGGCGCCGGCCGCGTCGCGTGCATAGACGAAGAACAGCATCGCAGGCTCCCTTCAGGCGCGGACCGTATCCGATACCGGCAGGATGGAACACGCCCGGCACCCTGACGTTGTCGAACCAGGAAGGACACACATGGAGGAGGCATCCATGCCCATCATTCTTTGGCTCTTGGGCGTTCCGTTGAGTCTCGTGATCGTTCTCTGGTTGCTCGGGATCGTGTGATCGAAAGCGTCTCCCGTGGCGTCCGCCGTCGAGTCCCACGTGGCGGCGACGTGAAGCACCTTCGCTCGGGCTCTCGCCCGGGCGATTTTCTTTCACGAGCGTGACGCACGCGGCCGCGACGGCGCTCCGGTCCCGAGTCTCACGATCGGCTCGTCGCGCCGACGAAACGCGACAGCGTCACCGCGAGCTCGAGCAGGATCTCGTCGGCGCCCGGCCAGCCGATGAACGACAGGCCGATCGGGCACCCGGAAATGGTGCCGGCCGGGATCGTCACCTGCGGCAGCCCGCTGATGCCGGCGGTGCAGGTGAGCCGCATCACCCGCACGCGGAACGATTCCATGTAATCGGCCGGCTCGTCGGCGCGCGGCGCGATGCACGGCGCGGTCGGCAGCGCCAGCACGGTGCCGGGCGCGGCGACGCCGTGGATCCATTCGGTCGCGTTGCGCTTCACCACCCGCGCGGCGTCCGCCTCCTCGGCGGTGATCTTCGCGGCGGTCTCGAAGCGCTCGCGCACGCCCGGCCCGAAAGCCGGATTTTTGCTTTCGACGAACGCGCCGAACGTCTTCCACACCTCGAACGCCTGCACCACGCGGAACGCCTCGCGCCACACGTCGAAGCCTTCCGGCGCGATCGCGCCGTGCGACATCTTCGGCAGCGCGTCCCCCATCGCCGCGAGCGTTTCCTCCAAAAAGGCCGCGACCTCGGGATCGGCCTGCGCGAACGCGTCGTCCAGCACGATCACCTTGTCGACCGGCGTGCGCGCCGCGCTGCCGGACAGCAGCACGTCGCCGACTTTTGCGAACACGCCGGGGCCGGCGGCCATCCAGCCGGGCACGTCGAACGAGGGCGCCATCGCCATCGCGCCGGACAGATCCATCCGCCCGAGCGTCGGCCGTAGGCCGTAGAGGCCGCAGAACGCCGCCGGGATGCGTACCGAGCCGCCGGTGTCGCTGCCGAGCGCGACATCGCACACGCCGCTCGCGGCCGCCGAGGCCGAGCCGCTCGACGAGCCGCCGGGGATGCGGCCGGGCGCCCGCGGGTTCACCGGCGTGCCGTAATGCGCGTTGGTGCCGGCGACCGAGTAGAAGAACTCGTCGCACACCGTCTTGCCGACGATGGTCGCGCCGGCGCCGAGCAGCTTTTCGACCAGCCCGGCATTGCGCTCGGCCGGTGGATGGGCGGCGAGCCAGGCCGGGCTGCCGCCGCCGGTGCGGGTGCCGGCGACGTCGTACATGTCCTTGACGGCGGCCGTCAGGCCGGCGAGCGGCCCGGTCGACGCGCCGGTCACCGGCGCGGTGAGGTCGTGCGGCACGAAGGCGGAGCGGAAATTCTCGGACATTTTTTTGCTGCTGCCGGAGGGGTGTGTGGGAGGCACGCCATCGAAGCCTCCGGCTCGCCGGCCTGTCAACGCGCCCCGCCGCATCGCTCGGTTGCGCGCGCGGCGGGCCGAGCCGCGCATGCGGAACCGCCGAGGGGCGGGCGGGTTGAGGAAGGCTCGCCGGAAGAGGAGTTTTTTCCCGTGTCGATGCCCGTCGTTCTCGCCCCGCTGCTCGTCGAGGTTCTGCTCACCTTCGCGCTGCTCCTGTGCGCCGGCGGTGGTTTGGCCGGAGCGGGGAGGGGCGTTTCGCCGAGGAGCATGGCGCCTGGTGGCCTGCGGGCGGACGGGTGCGCCGCGGCCTATCGCGCCGAGCTCGAGCTGCCGGTCCTCCTCTACGTGCTGACGCTGGTCTCGATCGTCACCCGCCACGCCGATCTGATGTTCGTGATGCTGGCGGCGGTGTTCGTCGCGTTGCGTGTGCTGCACGCGGGCGTTTTGGTGACCGGCGGGGCGGCGACCGGCGGGGCGGCCCGCCGCGCCGGCCTGCTGCACGTCGCCAGCGCGATCGTGCTGGCGGTGGCGTGGGGCCTTTTCGCAATCTCGATTCTTCTGCGGGTGTGACGCGCGTCAGCCGGCTCGCCGAGCGCGGAGAGCAAAACCGTCGCTGGTCACGACTCGCGTAAAAGGTGTGATGGTGCTATCGTGGCGTGTTTCCAAAAGGGGCGCGCCATGAGCGGGGACACCTTGCCGTCGGTTCCTTCGGTACCGGTGCCGTCGTCGAGCGATTGGGCACGCGCCGTTCTGGCGGAAGCCGGGCAGGCGATCGCCGATCGCTCCCGCACCGTCGCCTCGTCGTCGCTGGTGTCGCATCTCGATGCTGTGGTCGACTCTCTGAAAGAAGGCGTTTCTTCGATCGATCTCGATGCGATCTGGGCCCGCTGCGGCCCCGCCCTCGAGGCGGCGACGACTGGCCTCGAAGTCGTTCGCCGGGCGGGACAGGCCGGGATCACGTGGTTCTGGTCGACGGCGGCGAGAGGCGCGGAGGTCGCCGCGTGTGTCGGCCGCCGGGTCGGTCTCGGCACGTCGGTGCCGGTTCGTGTCGAGCGCGAGGCGTTGCTCCACGAGGCGCTGCTCAAGCAGGATGCGTTGCTGTCCGAGTTGAATCGCAAGAACGAGGCCTCCGCCGAGCGATTGAACTATCTCCAGGTGCTGGTGACCCAGCTCCAGGCGATGATCGAAGGTCTTCGGGACGATCGCGATCCGACCGAGGATCTCCTCGCCGTGATGGCCGCACAGCGCCGTCGGCTGAACGCCGAGGCGCAAAGGATGGCCGTGCTCGATGCCGGTGTGGCCGCGGCCGTCTGGCGCGCCGAACGGCTGGTCGGTCCGGCGACTGCCGTGGCCGCGGTGGAGATCGTGCCGGCACCTGTGCTGCGGAGCACGCCGGTCGTCCGGACTGTTCCGGTGATTCGGTCCTGGGACGAGCTGGTGGCCGAGGCCACCGCGGAGTCCGGCGCGCCGGCGACCTTCGACGACGTTCTGTCGCGCGAGGAGCAGGCGGCGGTTCTCGCACAGCTCTCGGCATGGAACGAGGAGTTCGAGGCGCTGCATCGGCTGACGCCGTTCGATTGGTCCGTTGCCGGTGCGGCTGGCCTGCTCGGTGCACTCGCGCACGTGCTTCTCGTCCGGGTCCCGGCGCATCCCGGCTTTCTCGGCGCTTCCGGCGGCGAGAGCGGATGGCTCTCACGGGTGCTCGACGACGGGTTTTCCCGGTTGCTGCCGGCGGACACCGTGCGGGCCCTCGAGCGGGCTTATCCGGTGCCCTTCGATGTATCGGCGAGCCACGGGCTCACGCATCCGGTCGCCGGCCTCAGCCCCGGCACGCATCGGCTCCAGGCGGTCGGCCACGACCCGCTGCTCGGCTGGATTTTCGGCGTGCGCGACGTGCTGTGCGGCTCCTTCACCGCGCTCGGCACCGACGGCTCCGTGGTGGTTCAGCCGGGCGTGGGCGGCGTGGCCGACACCGGCGGCATCTTCTCCCGGCTCGTGGGCGCCTTCGGAACCGTTGCCGGCCACATGGCGTCCGACATCGCCACCCCGGCCGGGCTGCCGCCGCCGCTGTTCGCACCGCTTCTGCGGCTGCACGGCCATTCGATCGGCGGTCACGACGTGGCGGAGATCACCGCCGCGATGTATCGCTCGGGCTACGACTTCCGCCACTTTCTCGCCGGCGGCGTCTGCACCGCGGCGATCGAGGTGGTGGTGCGCACCAGCTGGCTCGCCCGCGAGCTGGCGGAGGGTAAAGCGCTCGGCGAGGCGCTGCCGGTCGGCCGCAAGCCACGCCTGCAAACCGGGCTCTTCATCGCCCATACGGTCGCGGCGGCCGTCGACGCCGGCAAGGTCGCGATCACGCAGAACCCGCTGATGGTGAACTGGGCTCAGTGGCTCGCTTTCTTCCGCTATGCCCTGCCGCAGCTCCACTGGCTGATGATCGGCAAGGCGCACGAGCGCGAGGTCTTTCTCGACGGCAAGCTCGACGAGGCCTGGGCGGGGTTCGACGCCTCGCTGTCGCGGCGCTGGCGCCGCGACTTTTCCGAGACGCCGGCCGCCGTTCTGTGATGCGCTTCAGCCGGCGCGTGCGAGCAAGAACCCGTCGCGAAAATTGCGGCCGATCAGCAAGAGATTGGTCGCGCCGGCGATCAGCTCCAGCGCCTGCACCGCCTGAAAGGTCGGCCCGAAATCTCCTCTCGCCGAGAGCGTCGCCAGCACCAGCGCGCACGGCACCAGCACGAGCACGCCGTTGGCGGCGATCAGCGGCATGCGGCGGCGCTTTCGCTCGACCAGCGCGCCGCCGTGCCGGCCGGCGAGGCGAAAGCCGGACGCGCCGGTGAGCGCCAGCGCCGGCACCAGCAGCAGGAGCGCCCAGGCGATCGTCCGCTTCACCGCGGCGACGGTGGCGGCATCCGTGAACAGCTCCGACCAGACGGTCGACGTCCAGAACAGGAGGATGGTCGCGAACGCGATCGTGCCGGCACCGGCATGCAGCCGCCGCACGATTTTTCGCGTCGTCGCGCCGGTGGCGGGCGAGGCGGTGGACGCAGTGGTCGAGGAGGTGTCCATCACGTGCTCCCTTCGGGTGTCGATGCAGGTTCGTCGGAGATTTTTTCGCGGCGCGCCCGCACGGCGCGGACGAGCGACGTTTTGCGCGCACGAGCTTGGGCGGCATGGGCGCGCTCGAGTTTTTCGCGCAGCGTGGTGAGCACCACGAGCGCCCGGCCGATTTCTTCTGCCGACAAATCTTCCGCGAGCGCGTTCGACCAGCCGGCATGGGCGGCGATGGCGTCGCGATAGGCGGCGGCGCCGTGCTCCGTCAGCGCCACCAGCTTTGCGCGGCGGTGGTGCGGGTTGTCGGCGAAGGCGACCAGCTTTTCGCGGGCCAGCTCGTCCACCACCCGTTGCACCGACTGGCGGGCGAGCCCCATGTCGCGGGCGATGTGGGCGACCGGCTGGGCGTTTCCGGCGAGCGCGATCGCCCCGAGAATCTGCCAGCGCGCGCTGGTGAGGCCGAGCGGCGCCACCAGGCGGTCGCCGGCGGCGAGCAGCCGGCCGTTGAGGCGAAACGTCTCCAGCATCAGCTCGGTCAAGACCTCGCCGGCCGGTGTGAGGTTTTGGTGAAAGCGGCTCTTCATGACAGCATGCTGCATGAACGACAGCGTGCTGTCAATATCGGCGCGGCGGCCTGCGATCGGTCGTTCGAAAGCAGTGGCGTCCGGCGCGCCGGTGTGGGAGACGGGCGGCATGACTCCCGCCGCTCGCCTCTCCGCCGCCATCGACGTCTTGGCCGACATCGCCGCCCGCCGCCGGCCGGCACCCGACGCCCTCAAGGACTGGGGCCTCGCCCACCGCTTCGCCGGCTCCGGCGACCGCGCCGCGATCGCCGGCCTCGTCTACGATTCGCTGCGCCGCAAGGCGTCGGCCGCGCATCTCATGGCCGACGACGCGCCGCGGGCGGTCGTGCTCGGCATGCTGCGGCTCGCCCGCGGGCTCGACCTCGCGGCGATCGAAACGCTGTTCGACGGCGGCCGGTTCTCGCCCGCGCCGCTGACGCCCGCCGAGCGTGCGGCACTCGAAGATGAAACCCTCGCGAGCGCGCCGCACGTCGCCGGCGATTTTCCCGAATGGCTCGATGCCTCGCTCGCCCGCGTGTTTGGCGAGGAGCGGGCCGAGGAGGGCCGGGCGCTCGCCGATCGGGCCCCGCTCGACCTCCGTGTCAACACGCTGAAAGCGAGCCGCGACAAGGTGTTGGCGTCGCTCGCTCATCTCGGGGCCGAGCCGACCCCGTGGTCGCCGGCCGGTGTCCGGATTTTTGTCGCGGCGGACGCCAAAAGCCCGCCGGTGCAGTCGGAGCCGGCGTTTCTCAAAGGGCTGATCGAGATCCAGGACGAGGGCTCGCAGCTCGCGGCGCTCCTCGCCGGCGCAAAACCGGGCGAGCAGGTGATCGACCTGTGCGCCGGCGGCGGCGGCAAGACCTTGGCGCTCGCCGCGGCGATGGAGAATCACGGCCAGATTTTCGCGACCGACCTCGACATCCGCCGGCTCGCGCCGATCCATGCCCGGCTCGAGCGGGCGGGCGTGCGCAACGTGCAGGTCCGCACGCCGCGCAAGGGCGCCGACGTGCTCGCCGATTTGTCCGGTCGTGCCGACCTCGTGCTGATCGACGCGCCGTGCACCGGAATCGGCACCTGGCGCCGCAATCCGGACGCCAAATGGCGGGTGCGGCCCGGCGCGCTCGCCGAACGGGTGACCCAGCAGGCGACGGTGCTCGACCGGGCGGTGGGGCTGGTGAAGCCCGGCGGGCGGATCGTCTATGTCACCTGCTCGCTGCTCGCCGAGGAGAATGCCGACCAGATTTCCGGTTTTCTCGCCCGCCACCCCGGTTTTGCGGTGGTGCCGCCGGCAGATGTGGCGGGCGCGCTCGGGGACCGCGCGGAAGAATTCCTCGCCGCCTCGCGCCAGAGCGCCGAGGGGCTTCTGATGACCCCGCGCAGGACCGGCACCGACGGGTTTTTTGTCGCGATGCTGCGACGGGAATGACCTACTCGGCCTCGGCTTTCCGGCCTTCGGCGGCCGCGCCGCCCGGCTGCCAGGCGGCGACGGTCTTCAGGTCGGTCTCGACCTCCCAGCGCCCGACCCGGGTCGGCACGCCCGCGCCCTGCGCCAGCCGCTGCCCGAACTCGGCGCGCGAAATGTCGCGAAAGCCCATGTCGAGAATGGTCGGCGTCGGCCATTTGCCGTCGTTGAGCAGAAAGCCCCAGTGCGCGAGGTGCCAGTTGAGCACGGTGAAGCCGAGCTTCGAGGTGTTCGGCTCGCGGGAGAACTGCGACTCGGTGAAGAAGCAGCCGTTCGCCGCCACGCCGTAGCCGCCGCCGACCAGAGCGCCGTCCTGGTTCCACACCTCGAAGGAATGCGCGTGGCCGGCGTCGAACAGCTCGGCATAGGCGCGCATGATGCGCGGGGTGATCCAGGTGAGCCGCCAGCGGCCCTCGCGGCGGCCGGCGCAGGCGGTGATCACGCCCTCGAAGTCGCGGTCGAAGGTCACCGTGTGGCGGCCCTGGCGCAGCTGCCGGCGCAAGCGCTTCTGGATGTGCAATTCGTCGAAGAACAGCACGCAGCGCGCCTCCGGCGACATCCATTTGAGCGGCCCGAGATGGGCGAAGGGAAACAGGCCGCGCCCGTAGGCCGCCGTCAGCCCGGCCGGCGAGAGATCGTGGACGATGCCGCAGACGCCCATGGCGTTCACCGTGCGGTCGGGATCGGGCAGGTCGATCTCCGGCTCGAGGAAGTCGGCGATCGTCAGCCAGACGAGCGGCGGCACGCTGCCGGTGCGCGGCGGCTTCAGCGGCCCTGCTTGAGCACCCGCCGGGCCTCCTTCTCGAGATGGAAGCGCTCGACCGGCAGCACGAAGCGCTCGGCCGGCGACATCCATTTGAGCGGCCCGAAATGGGCGAGCGGAAACAACCCGCGAGCATAGGCGGCGACCAGCGTCTCCGGCGCGAGGTCGTGGACGATGCCGCAGGCGCCGGCCGCGTTGACCGGGCGGGCGGGATCGGGCAGGCCGGGGGCCGGCGAAGCGAGGTCGGCGAGCCACAGCCGGCCGAGCGCCGGCAACCCGCCGATCCGCCGCGGCTTCAGCGCCCAGGCGGTGCCGAGCGCGACGCGGGCGAGGTGCCGGCCCGGCGTCTCGCGAAACAGGGCGGCGCGGCGGGCGGCGACCTCGGCGGCGGATGGCGGCGCAACGGGGGTCGTCTCGGTCATGCGGTCCCGTCCCGGCTCGGCGTTTGCGAATGTGTGCTCGCCACGATTGTCCCGGTACCGCCTTTATGAGCGGTTACGCCGGCGCACGGTTCGGCCGCGAAGCGAGTCGTGGAAGCGAGTTCTGCGGCCGATTTCGGCGTGGGTTGCGCGCGGCCCGGATTGCGGCGGATCGCGCGATCCGCTAACCCCTCCGCATGACCACGCACGACAAAATTCTGATCGTCGATTTCGGCTCCCAGGTGACCCAGCTGATCGCCCGCCGCGTGCGGGAGGAGGGGGTCTATTCGGAGATCGTGCCCTTCACCAAGGCCGAGGAGGCCTTTGCCGCCATGCGGCCGAAGGGCGTGATCCTCTCGGGCGGTCCGGCCTCGGTGCTGGAGCCGGGGGCGCCGCTGGCGCCCGCCTTCCTGTACGACGCCGGCGTGCCGATCCTCGGCATCTGCTACGGCGAGCAGGCGATGGCGAAGCAGCTCGGCGGCGAGGTCGAGGCGGGCCATGCCGGCGAGTTCGGCGGCGCCGAGGTCGAGGTGTCGGCCGACAGCGCGCTGTTCGACGGCGTGTGGATGCCGGGCGAGAAGTACCCGGTGTGGATGAGCCACGGCGACCGCGTCACCAAGGTGCCGGAGGGCTTCAAGGTGGTCGCCACCTCGCCCAACGCGCCGGTCGCGGTGATCGCCGACGAGGGGCGGCGCTTCTACGGCACCCAGTTCCACCTCGAGGTGATGCACACGCCGCACGGCGCGCTCCTGCTGCGCAATTTCGTGCGCAAGGTCGCGGGCTGCGTCGGCGACTGGAGCATGAAGGCGTTCCGGGACGAGGCGATCCAGAAGGTGCGCGCGCAGGTCGGCTCGGCGCGGGTGATCTGTGGGCTTTCGGGCGGCGTCGATTCCGCGGTGGCGGCGGTGCTGCTGCACGAGGCGATCGGCGACCAGCTCACCTGCGTGTTCGTCGACCACGGCCTGCTGCGCCGGGGCGAGGCGAAGCGCGTGATCACGCTGTTTCGCGGCAGCTACAACATCCCGCTCGTGCACGTGAACGCCCGCGAAGAATTCCTGCGCCAGCTCGACGGCGTGGTCGATCCCGAGCAGAAGCGGAAAATCATCGGCAAGGCGTTCATCGACATCTTCGAGGCGGAGGCCAAGAAGCTGGGCGGCGCCGAGTTCTTGGCGCAGGGCACGCTGTATCCGGACGTGATCGAGAGCGTTTCTGCGACCGGCGGCCCGTCGGTGACCATCAAGTCGCACCACAATGTCGGCGGCCTGCCCGAGCGGATGAACATGACGCTCGTCGAGCCCTTGCGCGAGCTGTTCAAGGACGAGGTGCGCGCGCTCGGCCGCGAGCTCGGCCTGCCGGACGTGTTCGTCGGCCGCCATCCGTTTCCGGGGCCGGGGCTGGCGATCCGCTGCCCGGGCGAGATCACTGCCGAAAAGCTCGAGATCCTCCGCTACGCCGACGAGATCTACATCGAAGAGATCCGCCGCGCCGGGCTCTACGACGACATCTGGCAGGCCTTTGCCGTGCTTCTGCCGGTGAAGACGGTCGGCGTGATGGGCGACGGCCGCACCTACGATTACGTCGTCGCGCTGCGCGCAGTCACCTCGACCGACGGCATGACCGCCGACTTCTATCACTTCGACATGAAGTTCCTGGCCCGCGCCGCCACCCGCATCATCAACGAGGTGAAGGGCGTCAACCGCGTCGTCTACGACGTGACCTCGAAGCCCCCCGGCACCATCGAGTGGGAGTGATTGATTTTCGGCCGCGGTCGCGCGGCTGAACGGGAGGCGATCTCGGCGTTTTCGCGAGGCGGAGAGATCCGCTCACCATCGCGCGCTGGTCTCGATGACGGTGGGTGACCGGCGAACGGCCGGGAGATCGAGCGCCCCGCGCTGCGCCGCTGCCCTCTGCGTAACGGTCGCGCGGGCGCGCCGTTCCGATGTCCCGAGACGCGCATTGCGGCCTGCGTCGCCGGCCTGCGTCGGACCTCTCCGAGCGAAGAGACGAGGGGAGGGCAGCGACGCCGCGATCGGTCGCGCGGATCTCGCAATGAGGGCGAATACGATATCGACTGCCACCTTCGCGTGCAACATCCTGGCCTCGGCGGACGGGGCTGGATGGTCACGCGGAGGTCACGCGCATGATGCGACGCCCGAAACTTCTGGGAATTGCGGCCAGTCTCCGGAACGCGCGCTGGGGGGCCGGCAACCGGCTGCTGGTCGAGGCGCTGACGGCGCTGCCGGACCGGCCGGCGCTCGACACGTTCCTCGCCACGCAGTCCGAGCTTCATCTCGAGAATTTCGTCCAGGCGGGCCGACGCGACGGCAAGGGCTTTGTCGAGATCTATCGTAATCTGAAAAAGTCGAAGGGAGAGACCGGCCTCAGCAACTCCGAGGTGGCGCTCGCCGCGGCCCTGTGGGCCGCGCATCGGGCCGGGGCGGAGGTCGCGCATCTCTCGCTCGCCGAGCATTTCGGCGCCGGCGGGGGTGTCCGGGACCGCGACGCGCTGTGCGCAAAGCTGCGCGAGGCCGATGGCCTGCTGGTCTCCGGCCCGGTCTATTTCGGTGACCGCGGCAGCCTCGCGGAAAGCCTGATCACGCTGATCGCCACCGATGCGGGGCTGCGCGACGCGCTCGCCGGGCGGCCGTACGGCGGCATCTCGGTCGGCGCCAAGCGCAACGGCGGCCAGGAGACGACGCTGATCTATCAAATGCTCGACATGCTGGGCCTCGGCCTGATCGCGGTCGGCAACGACAGCGAGACGACGGCGCAATACGGCGGCACCGGGCACGCGGGCGACGTCGGCACGATGCACCGCGACCGCTACGGCATCGACACCGCCATGGGCGTCGGGCGCCGCATGGCCCGCGTGCTCGAAACCCTGGCGAGCGGCGGCCGGCTCGCCGGCCCGCCCCGGGTGCTGTTCCTGGTTCTGCAGGACACCGTGGACGGAGCGGCACGGCGGTCGGTCGAGGCGCTGGTGGCGCGGCTCGGGTCGGCCGTGGCGGCGACCGTGGTCGACGTGGTCGACCGGCACCTCGATCGCTGCATCGCCTGCGACATCTGTCCGACCGGCATCGATGTCGACGCGGTGTACCGCTGCGTCATCACCTCCGGCCGCGACGCGATGGCGGAGCTGCATCCGCTGCTTCTCCATCACGACGCCCTGGTGCCGGTGGTCGCCGTCCCACGCGACCGGGCGCGGATCGTCGGCGGCTACCAAACCTTCGTCGAGCGCAGCCGCTATCTGCGCCGCGGCGACTATGTGTGGTCCGACCTCGTGGTCGCGCCGCTGTGCCTGGCCGAGGCGATCGGCGCCGATACCCATGCGATCCGCATGATGACGTCGTTCCTGCGCCATCACACCATCATGACGAAGCCGCTGGTCGGGCGGCTGGTCGACGGGGCGCTGGTCGACGCGGGCGAGATCGTTGGCGATCTGAGCGCCTTTGCGGCGGTCGCGTCGCGCGTCGCCGCCGGCCGGCTGGCGGCGATGCGGACCGAGGAGGCCCGGTACATGCCGGTCGGCTACGTTCTCAGCGCCCAAAAGGAGAGCGAGGACGCCGCGGCGCAGCGCCGCCGCGGCATGATCGAGGATCGCATCGACCGTCTCCGCCAGGATGCGCGGGCGCGGCTGCGGCACGATGCGGCGTCTGCCGAACCGGGCTGACGGCGTCGTCCGGGTCGTCCGTTTCTCGCCGGAGATCGTCGCTGGGAGCAGGGCGTGTCCGGCCGGCGGCGCGTTGCCGCCGTCCGAGCCGCCGTCGATCGAGAACCGGCCGGCGGCGCGAAGCCGCTCGCGGCGACCGAGCGAACACGGCGTGCGATTGGAAAGGATGCCGGACCGAAAAGGTGCCGGGCCGAGATGTGCCCGACGAGATGGTGCCCGAACGAAAAAAAGCGGGCGGTCCTTGCGAACCGCCCGCTGGGCATCGCAGCATCGCGCACCCCCGTGGCACGACGCTGCGCACCAAGACTATCGATCAGATCGAGCCCGAGGCCCCCTGACCGATCGCTCGTCCGGACAATGCTTCCGTGAGCCCGAAGCGGCTTTGATCTAGATCAGCCATCGCTCCGAAAAATGTGGAGCATGCGGTCGCAGGGAGGGCAGACGTGCGCATTCCGCGGGCCTTTCCTCGCGTTCTCCGCCATCCGAATTAGACCAAGGTCGAACATCGCCGGCCCGCGAAAGCGGCGATTTGCGAGACGCCGGGGAGGATCACTTCGTCCAGTCGACCGTGCCGCGGTCCCACCGGGCGGGATGCTTGTCGGCGTGGCGCAGAAGGTCGTCCACCGCGGCGATCGGGCGGGCGTCGGGATGCGCGGCGCAGTAGTCGGCGATCCGCGTCAGCACCGTCGCCTGATCGAGTGGCGCCAGGTCGACATGGGTGCCGGTCGTTTCGAGCAGCGCGACATTGGCGGCGCTGGCATAGCCCTGCACCCAGGCATAGAGCATCACGCCGACCGGGCTCGACAAGCCCTCGGCGGGCTTCAGGTCGCGGGCGAGCGTCGCGCAGGGCGTGGTGCCGATGCCGCGTCCGACCAGCGGTGCGGCCTGCGGCTCGGCCGCGGCGGGCGACACGGCCGGCGCGAGCGCGACGAGGCCGGCGACGACAGCGGTGGCGATCCGTCGCGTCATCGGAAAACGAAGCCTCCCTGCGGTGTCGGAGAAGACGGCCCGGACTCGTAAGAACGATCCGGGAGACGATCCGGGACGTGCCGGGTGCCGGACAGTGCCGGGGTCCGGACGGAAGCGCAACCGCCCGCCGCGACCAGCGGGCGCCTCCGGGGGGGCGGAGAGGGAGGGGAAGGCGGCCCAGGGAGAGCGGGGCGGAAAGGGAGGGCAGGGCGGAACGGCGGATCGGGAAGGGCGGGCGCGGCGGGCCGGTGGATGCCCGCACGGCCGACCCACTGTCGCCACACCGATGACTAGGCTCGCGCCGCCGGGTAAGAGACCGGCGGCAGCCGCCGGGAAGCGACCGGGGCAGCGGAGGCGGGGCCTCCGGGGAGGACGGGATGATCGGGTTCGATCCGGCGGCCGCCATGGTGGTGCCGGTGTGGGCCGTCGGCGCGGGCGCCGCCGTGGTTCTCGCGGTCGGCGTGCTCGGCCTGTGGCGCAGCGGCAGCCGCGGGCCGATTCTCGCGGCGCTGGCCGCACTGGTGCTCGGCGCCGGCGTCTTGTGGGCGGTGGTCGACCGCGCCTTCGGGCCGGAGCGGGCGGCCGAGCGTCGCGCGCTGGTGGCACGGGCCGACGCGCTCGCCGGCCGGGCGCTGGCGGCGGGCTCGCCGCTCGCCTGCCTCGACGGGGCGGCGAGCGACTCGCTCGCGCTGGCGTGCGCCAGGCGGCTGTTCGGCGGGCCGGAGACGGTGGCGGCGGCGGTCGCCCATGTCGGCGCGGAGCTCGCGCTGCTCGACGAGGCGCATGCCGCGGCGCCGCAGGACGGCGCGCTCCGCCGCGCGCTCGCGCCGCTGCGCGCATCGCTGTCGGCCGACCGGTTCGGCGTGGTCGCCTTCGTGCTCGCCGACCGGCGGGGCTGCACGGCGGAACGCTGCGCCGCCCTCGCGCTTCTGGACGATCCCGGCCGGGTCACCGAAAACCTGCGCGAGCGCACCTTCGAGACGCTGCTCGCCCGCCACGGCGCCGGCTGGCTGGCCGGCGACCATCCGGTGCCGGCAGGCGCGGGCGGACCGGCGATGTCGGCGGTCCCCGGCGCGGCGCCGTCCGACGAGGTCGCCGCCACCGCGAGCGGCGGCGCCGGCGCCACCCCGCCCGGCGGCCCAGGGGGGCCCTCG
>NZ_AKZI01000065.1 GCF_000293785.1 Rhodovulum sp. PH10
TTGAATCACGGATCCGAGCCGAGCCAAATCAAATCCGTGAATGCCGTAGGTCCGGCGGAGACGGGCGGTCGGCGACGACCCCGCGGCGCGACCGAAGGCGACACCCGTTCAGCCGCGGGCGGCCGAGAGCCACCGCGGGCGACGAACCGAACCATCGTGATCGGTGCCCGCCGCGCCGAACACCGACCCCGCCACCGAAGCCGCACGATCCCCGCAACCGAAGGCGCAGCGGAGACCGAAGCCGCGCGAGATGCCGGTCAGCCCGGCACCATCACGGTGACCTCGTGCAGCGTCTCCACGCAATTGCGGCCGCCGAACACGGCGCACTTGCAGGAGCGGGACGAGACGTACTTGGTGAGCGGAATCATTGGCCGTGGCTTTGCCACCTCCTTCTCCGGCACGGCGGCTTCCGCCTTCGAGACCAGCGGCAGCGGCTGCGGCGCCTTGTTCTGCATCGGCAGCTTTCCGGACGCGAACAGCAGCAGGACCACGGCGAGCGTTGCGTACAGTGTGCGCATGACGACCTCCAGACGACGGGGCTTCGCTGCACCGGCGGCCTATGGGCCGGCGCACCTCCCCTGCGATGCCCGTGGGCGTCTTACGGTGTCGCGGTAATGCCGGGAGGTCAAGATGCGCGCGCCCTGCGCCCTGCCCCGCCTCCCGCATCGCGGGCGACGCCGGACAGCCGGCGCGATGGCGCGGTGACGGCCGGCGCGCTGGCGGCCGGGGTGCTCGCGCGCCTCAGCCGACCACGCGGTCGGCCTTGGCGACGATCGGCTTGGCGCGAAGCTGCGAGATGATCGCGGTGAGGTGCTTGAGGTCGTACACCTCGAGGTCGATCACCAGGTCGCTGAAGTCGGGCGAGGAGCGGCTCATCTTGAGATTGTCGATATTGCCGTCGTTGTCGGCGATCACCTGGGCGACCTGGGCGAGCGAGCCCGGCTCGTTGACCGACTGCACGGCGATGCGGGCGGGAAACCGCTGCGGGTTGCTCTCGTCGACGTCGACGTCCCAGCGCACGTCGAGCCAGCGCTCCGGCATCTCCTCGAACTCGACCAGCGCCGGCGACTGAATGGGATAGATCGTGATCCCCTCGCCCGGCGTCATGATGCCGACGATGCGGTCGCCCGGCACGGCGCCGCCGTTCGGCGCGAAGCGCACCGGCAGGTCGGAATTGATGCCGCGGATCGGGATGGCGTCGTCGCCGACGCCCGGCACCTTGAACTTCACCGCCTTGCCGGTCTTCAGGCCGAACCAGCCCTTTTCCGGCTTCGGCACCGCGGTCGCGCGCTCCTCCTTGTAGTCGGGATACATCGCGCGCACGACGTCGGAGGCCTTCAGCTCGCTGCGGCCGACCGAGGCGAACACGTCCTCGATCGAGGCGCGGGCGAGCCGCGGCAGCGCGCCGTTGAGCTTCTCGTCGGAATATTCGCGCTTGGCCCGCTGGCACAGGCGCTCGACGATGCGGTGGCCGAGCTCGGCATATTGCGCCCGCACGGCGGCGCGGTTGGCGCGGCGGATGGCGGCTCGCGCCTTGCCGGTGGCGACCACCGATTCCCACGCCATCGGCAGCGCGTTCGGCCCGCGGGCGGTGAGGATCTCCACCTCGTCGCCATTGTGCAGCTCGGTGATCAGCGGCGCGATCTTGCCGTTCACCTTGCAGCCGACCGCGCGGTTGCCGATGTCGGTGTGGACCGCATAGGCGAAGTCGATCGGCGTGGCGTTCCGCGGCAGGGCGATCAGCTTGCCCTTGGGCGAGAAGCAGAAGACCTGGTCGTGAAACAGCTCGAGCTTGGTGTGCTCGAGGAACTCTTCCGGGTTCGACCCGACCGCCAAAAGCTCGATGGTGCGGCGCAGCCACGCATAGGCGTTCGATTCCCGCACCAGCGTCTCGGAGGGCGAGCCGAGATCGTCCTTGTAGAGCGCGTGGGCGGCGATGCCGTACTCGGCGATCTCGTCCATCTCGTGGGTGCGGATCTGCAGCTCGACGCGCTGGTTGCGCGGGCCGATCACGGTGGTGTGGATCGAGCGGTAGTCGTTCTGCTTGGGCGTCGAGACGTAGTCCTTGAAGCGGCCCGGCACCAGCGGCCAGGTGGTGTGGACGACGCCGAGCGCGGCGTAGCAATCGGCCACCGTCGCGACGATCGCGCGAAAGCCGTAGATGTCGGACAGCTGCTCGAAGCCGAGCGCCTTGCGCTCCATCTTGCGCCACACCGAATAGGCGTGCTTGCGCCGGCCGGTGACGCTCGCCTCGATGCCGCGCCCGGCGAGCTTGGCGGTGAGCTGCTGCTCGATCTCGGCGATCAGGTCGCTGTTCTTGGCGGCGACCTGATCGAGCCGCGCGCTGATCACCTGGAAGGCGTCGGGGTGGAGCACCCGGAACGAC
Organism: Rhodovulum sp. PH10; assembly: GCF_000293785.1. GTDB lineage: Bacteria > Pseudomonadota > Alphaproteobacteria > Rhizobiales > Xanthobacteraceae > Rhodoplanes. The sequence continues at coordinate 2,387 of NZ_AKZI01000065.1, forward strand.
AGATCCTCCAGCTCGCTGCGCATCTCGTGCATGCCCATGCGGGCGGCGAGCGGCGCGTAGATGTCGATCGTCTCCTCGGCGATGCGCTTGCGCTTCTCGGCCGGCATGTAGCCCAGCGTGCGCATGTTGTGCAGCCGGTCGGCGAGCTTGACCAGCAGCACCCGGACGTCCTCGGCGATCGCCAGCAGGAGCTTTCGCAGGTTCTCGGCCTGCTTGGCCTCGCGCGACACCAGCTCGAGCTTCTTCAGCTTGGTGAGGCCCTCGACCAGATGGCCGATGTCCGGCCCGAAGATCCGGTCGATGTCGGTACGGGTGGCGTCGGTGTCCTCGATGGTGTCGTGCAGGAGCGCGGCGACGATGGTCGAGTCGTCGAGCTTGAGGTCGGTGAGGATCGCCGCGACCTCGAGCGGATGCGAGAAATAGGGGTCGCCGGAGGCGCGCTTCTGCTCGCCGTGGGCCTTCATCGCATAGACGTAGGCCTGGTTGAGCAAGTCCTCGTCGGTGTTCGGATTGTATTTGCGGACCCGATCGACCAGCTCGTACTGCCGCATCATCGGCCGGGCCGGCGGGGCGGCCTCGGGCGGCCGGTCGACCGGAAGCGCCGTCTCTCGGGGTGCCGTGTCCCGGGGTGCCTGGACCGGCGGCTGAACCTGCATGCGGGGCAACTTCGTGACCGGGGAGCCCACGAAACCGATATCTCCTTCGCGCGCGGAGGTGGAGTGCCCCGCGCGGCCGTTCAAGATAGCACGCGGCGCTCGGCCGCGGCCAAAGCTTTCATCGAAAAACGGCTCGAAAAAAGGCAACCCCGTCGGCGCGATCGGCGGCCGGAGGCGCGCTGTCGTTCGTCACACGACACCCACGCAGCGTGGTACCGCCGGCGTTCCCCGCCACGGTATCGGCCAGCGTGGCACCTGCGATCGGTGACCTGCAAACGGCGACCGGGCCGGACACCCGTGCGATCCGCCGACCGGCCGGATCCGGGACGGCGGCGGGCCGCCGGCCGTCTCAGTCCTCGTCGTCGGGCTCGACCGGCTCCGGCCGCTCCTCGGGCGGCGCCAGGCCTTCGAGGCCCTTCAGCAGCTCTTCCTCGGTCATCCGCTCCATCATGACCTCGGTGTCGTCGGCATCGACCCCCTCGCCGCCGCCGCCGATCAGCGGAATAGCCTCCGGCTCCGGCTCGTCCACCTCGACGTACTTCTGCAGCGAATGAACCAGCTCTTCCTTCAGATCTTCCGGCGAGATGGTCTCGTCGGCGATCTCGCGCAGCGCCACGACCGGGTTCTTGTCGTTGTCGCGGTCGATCGTGATCTGGGCGCCGGAGGAGATCATCCGGGCGCGGTGGCCGGCCAGCAGGACGAGCTCGAACCGGTTGGAAACCTTGTCGATGCAGTCTTCGACGGTGACGCGGGCCAAGGGCGTGCTCCTGCTCTCGGGCGTCCTCCGGCGGCGGCATCGCCCGGCGGGGGCCCGGCGAGACGTCGCACACGAGGGAGGGCGCGACCACGGTAACGCGCCGCAGCACGCCCGACCACGCTCGATCGGACGCGCTCCGGCGCTCGGATTTGTAGATTTCGTAGCGAGAACGGTCGAGAAGTGCAATGCTCACCTGGGTGGATTGCAATTTTTTATGAGGGATTGTCTCCGTGAATTGACTAGAAGATAGTTGCGAGTGTGGCTATGTCACAGTCGGACTCGGATTTTGGATGCGGTGCTTGTTTCTCGGTCGCCCCCGCGGCAGGGGCTGGTTTTCGGCTCGAATGCATCCCATAAGTCCGTCCACGCGACGAGTTAACGAGAAGCGATTCGTGTCCACCGGCGACACGGAGCGTCCAATACTGAAAACGAGAGAACCATGGCGGTGCCACCCGAAAAGATCGCTCTGTTCATCGATGGCGCGAACCTCTACGCGACGGCAAAGTCGCTAGGCTTCGACATCGATTACAAGCGATTGCTGCGCGAGTTCCAGGGCCGGGGTTATCTTCTGCGCGCATTTTATTACACTGCAGTCGTGGAAGACCAGGAATACTCGTCGATCCGCCCCCTGATCGACTGGCTGGATTACAACGGATACACGGTCGTCACCAAGGCCACGAAGGAGTTCGTCGACCAGACGGGCCGCCGAAAGGTCAAGGGAAACATGGACATCGAGCTTGCGGTCGATGCCATGGAGATCGCCGGCAACATCGACCACATGGTGCTGTTCTCGGGCGACGGCGACTTCCGCTCGCTGGTCGAGGCGGTGCAGCGCCGCGGCGTCCGCGTCACCGTGGTGTCGACCATCTCGACCCAGCCGCCGATGGTGGCCGACGAGCTGCGTCGCCAGGCCGACGTCTTCCTCGACATCGTCGAGCTGCAGCCGAAGATCGGCCGCGACCCCGGCGAGCGGGCCGAGCGCGCCGCTCGCGAATCGCGCCACACGCCGCAGTTCCTCCAGCGCAGCACGCATGTGCGCTCGCAGGAGCCGGCGCCGGCCAACAACTCGTTCGAAGACGATTGATCCCGCGCGCAAAAGCCGGTCCCGGCCGGCCCCGACCGGGGCCGGCCGGAGCGGTGCCGCGTGGTCGATCTCCGACGAATTGCGATTCGATGAACATCGATTCGGCTAATCCGAGCCCGGATTGCCCGCTCTGCCCCCGCCTCGCCGCCTTCCGCGACGGGTGGCGGGCGCAGCGGCCGGACTGGTTCAACGCGCCGGTGCCCGCGTTCGGCCCGGCCGATGCGCGTCTCCTGGTGGTCGGGCTCGCTCCCGGTCTGCAGGGCGCGAACCGCACCGGACGGCCGTTCACCGGCGATTTTGCCGGCGTTCTCCTCTACGAGACGCTGATCGCCTTCGGCTTTGCCCGCGGCATCTACGCGGCGCGGCCGGACGACGGCCTGACGCTGACCGACGCCCGGATCGCCAATGCGGTGCGCTGCGTGCCGCCGGAGAACAAGCCGACCGGCGCCGAGATCACCACCTGCCGTCCGTTGCTGGTCGCGACGCTCGCGGAGATGCCGCGCCTCTCGGCGATCGTGACGCTCGGCCGCATTGCCCACGACACTTTGGTGACGACGCTCGGCCGGAAGAGATCCTCGATGCCGTTCGGCCACGGCGCGGTGCATCGCTGCGACGGGCTGACCGTGTTCGACAGCTATCACTGCTCGCGTTACAACACGAACACCGGCGTCCTCACGCCGGAGATGTTTCGCGCGGTGTTTTCCGCCGTCAGGGCGCATCTCGACGGCACCGGCGGGCGCAGTGGATCCGGCTCGGGGGCGTGAGCCGCGGCCACCCTGCCCGGCCCTACCCCTTCGCCCGCAGCAGCCGCCCCTTCTCGCGGTTCCAGTCGCGCTTCTTCTCGGTCTCGCGCTTGTCGTGCAGCTTCTTGCCGCGGCCGAGCGCGATCTCGAGCTTGGCCTTGCCGCGCTCGTTGAAATACATCCGCAGCGGCACGATGGTCATGCCCTCGCGCTCGATCCCCTGGGCGAGCTTGGCGATCTGCCGCTTGTGCAGCAGCAGCTTCCGCCGCCGCTTCGGCTCGTGGTTGAAGAACGGCCCGGCCTGCAGGTACTCGGGAATGTTGGCATTGACGAGCCAGATCTCGCCGCCCTTGGCGTCGGCGTAGGATTCGCCAATGGTCGCACGGCCTTGGCGCAGCGACTTCACCTCGGATCCGAGCAGCGAGATGCCCGCCTCGACCACCTCGCCGATCTCGTAGTTGAAGCGCGCCTTGCGATTGTCGGCGACGATCTTCCGGCCCGGCTCCTTCTTCTCGGCCATGACGGCTCCGCCTCCTCTCGCCCGCCGCTCGCGCGACGTCCCATCCTCGTGCCGGCCGGCTCGCCCGTCGCGGCGCGATCGAGCGTTCGCAAACCACGTCCGCACTCGCCCGTAAACCGGCACGACTGCTCGTCTTTCGGTTGTTTACGGGCCGTGTTTACGGGCCGTGTTTACGGGCCGCCTCCGGCCACCCCGCCCGTGGAGAAGCCCCGGCGGGACTGGTCATATAGGTGCGCCGCGTCTGCGCACCATCCCCGCCGAAGGCCGGACCGCCGAAGCGCCGTCCGCGAAGGACCACCGAAGCGCCGTCCGCGAACTCAGCCGATCAGCCCCGCATGGGCCATCGCCTCGCGCACCGCCGCCTTGGTCTTGTCGGAGACCGGGACGAGCGGCAGCCGCACGGTGTCCTCGCACTTGCCGAGCACCGACAGCGCGTACTTGGTCGGCGACGGGTTGGTCTCGATGAACAGCGCCTGGTGCAGCGGCAAGAGCTTGTCCTGAATCGCCAATGCGGTCGCGTAGTCGCCCGCCAGGCAGGCGCGCTGGAACTCGGCGCACAGCCGCGGCGCGACGTTCGAGGTCACCGAGATGCAGCCGTGGCCGCCGTGCGCCATGAAGCCGAGCGCGGTGCCATCCTCGCCGGAGAGCTGGTTGAAGTCCGCACCCATCGCCGCGCGCTGCAGCGAGACGCGCAGCACATTGGCGGTCGCGTCCTTCACCCCGGCGATGTTGGGCAGCTCGAACAGGCGCTTCATGGTGTCGACCGACATGTCGATCACCGAGCGGGCCGGGATGTTGTAGATGACGATCGGGATGCCGATCGCGTCGTTCACCGCCTTGAAGTGCTGGTAGAGCCCTTCCTGGGTCGGCTTGTTGTAATAGGGCGTGACGATCAGCACGGCCGAGGCGCCGGCCTTCTCGGCGTGGCGCGCCAAGGTGATCGCCTCCTCGGTCGAGTTGGAGCCGGCTCCGGCGATCACCGGCACCCGGCCGGCCGCCTGCTCGACGCACCACTCGACCACCTTGTTGTGCTCGTCGTGCGACAGCGTCGGGCTCTCGCCCGTGGTGCCGACCGGCACCAGCCCGTTGGTGCCCTCGGCGATCTGCCAGTCCACCAGGGCGCGATACGCCGCCTCGTCGACCGACCCGTTCTTGAACGGCGTCACCAGAGCGGTGAACGACCCTCGGAAATTGCTCTTGGCAGCCATCGACCTCACTCCTCGCCCGCGCTCGGGCGTCGTCCTCGAGACACACTGTTACCGGGTCGCGACGCGGCGCGAAAGTCCCTGCGCGCGATGGGCTCGCGTGCATCCGAAAAAGCGCCGGCGATCTTGCTCGCGCCGCGATCGGGTCGAAAGATGGCCATGTTCCGCCGTGATTAGCGGATAATTAAGGAGAGCGGCCAAAAGGTCGCCACGGGGGCGGAGGTCTGGCTCGAGGGGGATCCGGTGTTCGCAGGCGATCGCCGTTTTCGGCTGTCGGTGTCGCTGATCGCGCTCGCCGCGATTCTGTGTGGCGCACCGTTCGCGCACGCGGCCTCCAAGCAGGCCGAGCCGGCGCATCATTCCGCCACGGCTGCCAAGGCGGGGCACGACAAGAAGGCGACGCACGAGAAGGCGAAGCCGTCCAAGGCGGCCTCCTCGGCGAACTCCAAGGCCACCGAGAAGGCCACGGACAAGGCCGCCAAGTCTTCGGGCAAGCCGGCGTCCGCCAAGACCACCGCAAAGAGCAAGACGGAATCCGCCAAGACCACCGCAAAGAACAAGGCGGACAAGTCCGCGGAAAAATCCGTGGCGGTGCCGCGCCCGCGGCCGCACACCGCGTCGACGCCGACCCCGGCGTCGCGGCCGAGCGCCGCGCCACGCGCCGTCGCGACCACCCGGGCGGCGCCGGCCGCCGCACCTCTGGCGCTGCAGCCGGGCGCGCTCGTCTCGACCGAGCGCACCGCCGCACTGCCGGCACAAACCTTCGTGCCCGCCCCGGCTCCCTCCACGCCGCTCGCCTACGCGCCCTCGCAGTCGACCTCGCGCGCGGACCTCTCGGCGGTCGCCGAGGCGATCCGGGCGGCGCGGCGCGGACGTCCCGGCGAGGCCACCGAGATTCAGCGCTCGATCTCCGATCCGCTCGCCCGCAAGGTCGTCGAGTGGCAGATCCTGCGCTCGAGCGACAACCAGGCCGACTTCTCGCGCTACGCCGCCTTCGTCACCGAGAACCCGGGCTGGCCGAGCGTCGGCATGCTGCGGCGGCGCGCGGAAAACATGATGTGGACCGAGCGCACCGACCCGGCGACGGTGAAGGCGTTCTTCGCCCGCACCGAGCCGCTCGGCACCCGCGGCAAGCTCGCGCTCGCCCGCGCGCTCTATCTCACCGGTGACCGGGCCCAGGCGGAACGCTTGGTGCGCGAGACCTGGCGCACCGACGGCTTCGGCCGCGACCTCGAAGGCGACGTGCTCGACATCTTTGCCGGCATGGTGACGCGCGCCGACGACAAGGCGCGGATGGACCGCCAGCTCTACGAGGACGGCGACTACGACGTCGCGATGCGCGCCGCCCAGCGGCTCGGCGGCGCGGCGCCGGCGATCGCCCGCGCCCGCCACGCGGTGATGACCCGTGCCGGCAACGCCAAGGGCTTGATCGATCAGGCGGCGGCGAGCGCGCCCGACGACGTCGGCGTCCTGTTCAGCCGCATTCAATGGCTGCGCCGCAACGACCATTATGCCGAGGCCGCCCGCCTCCTGATGTCGGCGCCGAAGAAGCTGACCGACGGCCACGACCCCGACGACTGGTGGATCGAGCGCCGGCTGGTCGCCCGCAAGCTGATCGAGCTCGGCGATCCACGCGCCGCCTACGTGGTGTGCCGCGACGCGACCCCGCCGGAGAAGGAGAACTACAAGGTCGAGCACGAGTTCATGGCCGGCTGGATCGCGCTGCGCTTCCTGAACGATCCGGCGACCGCGAGCCGGCATTTCGCGCGCATCGAGGCGACCGGCGTGGCTAACCCGATCTCGCTGTCGCGCGCCGGCTACTGGCTCGGCCGTGCCGCCGAGGCTGCCGGCCGCACCCGCGAGGCGCGCGCGCATTACGAGAAGGCCGCCCATTGGGGCACCGCCTATTACGGCCAGCTCGCCAAGGCCCGGCTCGGGCTCGGCGAGGTCGCGCTGATGCCGCCGCCCTCGCTCGGCGGCGAGCGGCGCGCCGCCGTGTCACGGCTCGAGGTGGTGCGCGCGGTCGACGTTCTGTACGGCGCCGGCGCGAGCGACCTGGTGATTCCGTTCGTCGCCGATCTCGCCGACCGCACCACCGACATCGCCGCCCTCACGGCGATCGCCGACATCTGCGCCCGCAACGACGACGCCCGCGCCGTGCTGCTGGTGGGCAAGACCGCGCTCGGCAACGGCCTGCGGCTCGACTACGCCGCCTTCCCCACCATCGGCCTGCCGCGCTTCTCGATGATCGGGCCGCAGGTGGAGCCGGCGGTGGTCTATGCGATCGCCCGCCAGGAGAGCGCCTTCAATCCGAAGACGGTGTCGCCGGCCAACGCCCTCGGCCTGATGCAGGTGACGCCGGCCGCCGGCCGCTTCATCGCCAAGAAATACGGCGTGCGATTCGACGAGAAACGGCTCCTGTCGGACGAGGTGTACAACGTGCAGATGGGCGCCGCCGAGCTCGGCGGCAACATCGAGGCCTACAACGGCTCCTACGTGCTCGCCTTCGCCGCCTACAATGCCGGGCGCGGCCGGGTGCGCGAATGGATCGAGCGATTCGGCGATCCGCGCGACCCGCGGGTCGACGCGATCGACTGGGTGGAGAAGATCCCGTTCTCGGAGACGCGCAACTACGTCCAGCGCATCATGGAGAACGTGCAGGCCTATCGCGTCCGCTTCGGCCACGGCACTCGCTTGACCATCGAGGCCGATCTCCGCCGCGGCGCCACCGACTGACCAGACCGGACTTGTCCGGTTCTTTTTCGGTTTGCCTCGATCCGCATCTCGCTCCACGGATAGCGTCGCGCCTGCGAGAACGCTCCTGTCCCCGCGGCGATACCACCGACGCGCTTGACCCCGCCCGCCCTCGCCCGAACAATCGCCCCATCGGGGAACGCATTGGTCGAGGCATTGCCATGACGGACGACGGTTTCTCCTCCCACTACGTGACGGCGAGCGACGGCTTGCGGCTGCATGTCCGCGAATACGGCGACCGCTCCTTTCCGCTGGTGCCGGTGGTGTGCCTGCCGGGCCTCACCCGCACCGCCGCCGATTTTCACCCGCTCGCCTGCGCGATGGCGCACGATCCGGTCCGCCCGCATCGGGTGCTCGCGGTCGATTATCGCGGCCGTGGCCTGTCGGGCTACGACCCGGACCCCGCCCGCTACACCATTCCGATCGAGCTCGGCGACCTTTTGACCGCGCTCGACGCGCTCGCCGTCGGCCCGGCGGTGATGGTCGGCACCTCGCGCGGCGGCCTGATCACGATGGTGCTGGCGACGATGCGTCCCGACGCGATCGCCGGCGCGGTGCTCAACGATATCGGACCGGTGGTCGAGACCGCCGGGCTGATGCGCATCAAGAGCTATGTCGGGCGCGCCGCGATGCCGAAGGATTTTTGCGCCGGTGCCGCCGCGCTGAAGGCGCAGTTCGGCGACCAGTTTCCCGATCTGTCGGACGAGGACTGGCTCGCCTTCGCGCATCGTAGCTGGCGGGTGGAGAACGGCGCCCTGGTGCCGACCTACGATCAGGCGCTTGCCCGCACGCTCGACACGTTCGACCCGACCCACCCGATGCCGACCCTTTGGGACGGTTTCGATGCGCTCGCGGCGGTGCCGGTGATGGTGATCCGCGGCGGCATGTCGGACATCTTGTCGGCCGCGACGGTCGCGGCGATGAAAGCGCGCCGGCAAGACCTCGCGGTGCTCGAGGTGCCGCGCCAGGGCCACGCGCCGATGCTCGCCGAGGACGACGTCATCGAAAAAATCGCCGCGTTCGTCGCCCGCTGCAACGCCCGCACGGGCTGACCACGCGCATCCCCCGGCCGATCACGAACGCCGCCCGAGCAGCCGCGCGGCTTTGCGCCGCCGTGCCGTCACGACGCAGCGACGGTCGAGCAGACGGTCGAAAGAGCACAAAAAACCCCCGGCGGAGACCGCCGGGGGTTTCTCGACTGAACGAGTTCAGACGATCAGGAGATCGAGCCGATCACGGAACGATGTCGCGATGGACACGGAACGTGAACGTCCAGGCGTCCTGGTCCTCGAAGTTAGCATTGTTGATGATCGCAGTGCCACCATTACGCGCAACGCTGCCAGCGCCGGCAAAGGCGGTGTCGAGCGCGGTGTAGAGGACGTCCACGCCCATGTAGAAGTCGGGGCGGATGTTCCACTGGGTGCGCGAGCCGAGCTGCCAGAACGAGAAGCTGGCATCGCAGCTGTTGCCCGCGGCGACACGAATGGCGCCGGCCTGCGCCAAGTTGGCACACAGATTTGCCGACGCCGCATCGCTGTAATCGACGTCGAAGTAACCGCCGTACACGGAGGTCTTCAGAGCCGGGGTCCAGCGATGGTCATAGGCGGCGTTGATGCCGAGAACCTTGGTCAGCTCCATCCCACCGGCGGCGGTATAAACGCCATCGGAGAACAGGCCGAAGCCGACCGAGTTGCCGCCGCCGTAGAACATCGGGCTGTAAGCGCCCGGGGTCCAGATCGCGTAGCGCATCGCGCCTTCGGTGTAGTTCACCTGGAAGGAGAACTTGTCGCCGGGCGAGATGAACGAGGTGTTGATGACGGCACCGGCACCGACCGCGAAGCCGATCTCGTCCTCGCCATTGCCACCGAGGTTTGTGAGCTGGTTGTTCACATCGTAGTTGTAAGCAGCCGACGCGTCGTGAATGGCGCCCATCACCTGGAAGGAGCCCCAAGCCTGGTCGACGCGAACGTTCGCGACCACGTCCGGCCACCGAACGCCGACATAGTCGTTGTTCAGCGTGTTGAGCGCCGTAGGCACTCCCGACGTAGCAAAACCGGTCACGTTCACGCCGTCAACGTTCGCGATGCCGACGCGACGCGGGTCTTCGGCCGAGATCGTGGCCGACACGCCGTTGCCGAACTGCATGGTGTAGGCGGCGAGATTGATGCCCGAGTCACCGGTGTCCGACGCGGCGATCGCCAGGTACGAAATAGCGCCGGTCGAGTAGATGTCGTAGAACGACACCGCCTTACCGAAGGTGAACCCGGCGAACTGGATGAAGCCGCGGGTCGCGTACACGCCAGCCGAGCCGCCGCCGGCATTGCTGATCGCACCGGTCAGGTTGTCATGGGTGTAGCCGAACAGCACGTAGGTGCGCAGCGTGCCCCACTCGGTCTGCGACCGGGTGTCGACCGTCCACACCGCGCGGGTGCGCATGCCGAAGTCGTTACTGAAACGCGACTGCTGACCCGAGGTCGCCAGCGCGCCGGTGCCGACGCTCTGACCACCGTTGTAGTAGTACTGGCCACGGACGAAGCCGCCCATCTTCATGCAGATGTCGGTGCCCGGGATGTAGTAGAAGCCCGCGCCGTAGAGAGAGCAGACCTTCACGTACTCGACCGGCTTGGCCTTGACCGGAAGATCGGCCGCCTGCGCGCCCGCAACCGCCACGAGACCTGCCGCGGAGCCGAGGAGAAGGCTTTTCACCATCTTCATCTGAAACCTCCATTCGTTTTGCCTTGGGAGGGTTCCGTCTCCGGCGGACGCTCGGCGCCCTCAGAAGGTCCCCTTATTCCCCGATCCACCCAGTGTCCGTCGCCTGCCGTGTCACCGGCGAGGCGTTGAACTCCAGACGGGGCGACCCCGGGAATGCCCCCCTTCGTCGCGGGGTCAGATTAGCTCAGGGCCTCTCGCAGGCAATAACGAAGCGCCCGAACGACGGCTGCAGAGCATTGAATCCAGGGTGGTGTTGCACATGCGCCACGGTTCGACACACCCCCGGCTCACCCTGCGGGGTGCAGAATATGTATTTGAACGCATTGGGTTGCACGACATGCTCGAGAGCCGGTGCGATGACGCGCGTTGCGCGGTACTGTCGTCCCGCACCCGGTCGGAACAGGCTCGAATCGACTCGGGGTCGAGGTTTTTCACAGTAACGTCACAGTATTTTGCGGTGCACCGGTGTCCGGCACCGAAACACCCCTGCAATACGCACCTTTTCTGCGGCGATAAGCTCGGACGGGGCGCCGGCTGTGGCCATCGACTCGGCCGGCGAGGCGGCCGGCGAGCCGGCGGCTCGCGCCACGCCGGACCACGGGCCGGGCTTCGATGCGGGGTTCCATATGTGGGGGAATAAGCCGTTCGGGCGAATCGGGCACGACGGGAATCGCGCGGGCCTCGAGCCTCGAGGGTCTCGGTCCACGCCGCGGCGCCATGGCGGGACGAGCGTCGCCGGCCGCAGGGCGGCACCACACGGCGACCGATAGCGACGTGCGAACAATGGAAGGGGGATGGCGGAGACGGAGGGATTCGAACCCTCGATACGGCTTTAAGGCCGTATAACGGTTTAGCAAACCGCCGCCTTCAGCCACTCGGCCACGTCTCCGGTGGCGGAATTCATTACAGACCCGACCCGGCCGCGTCAAACGGCCCGTGCGTCTTTCGGCGTTTCGGTGGGTTCACCGCCGCACCGCCTCGATGCCGGGGGCGACGCGAACCACGCCCGCCTGCCCCGGTTCTTGCCCCGACCCCTGCCCCCGGCCCCTGCCGGCTGGCGCGGTTTCGCCGCGGCGAGCCTCCCGCGTCAGCGGCCGAGCCAGTCGCGGGCGGCGCGCTGGGCGGCGGCGATCTCGCTCTCGCTCATCAGCGCGGCGATCTCGCGGCGCAGCCGGATCGCATCGCGGTTGCCCTGCAGGGCGGCGAGATTGAACCACTTGTGCGCCGACACGTAGTCGGGGGCGACGCTCGCGCCGGTCGAGTACATCATCCCGAGATGGAAGAACATGTCGGCGCTGGTGGTGGCTTCGCCGAACGCCGCGGTGTCGCAAGCTGCAGTCTCGAACCGTCCCATGCTGGCCTCCCCTGGCCCCGGCCGCTCTCGGCCTTCTGGTTCACCCGTCGCGTCCGGCCGTCCTGTTCGTCCGGAGCACGAGGCGATTTTGCGAGGCGGCCCTGAAAGCGGGCTTAAAAGGCGCGATGAACGGCCCGTAAACAGCGGCGGCACAGGATCCGGAAAGCGCTGGCGGGGCAGTCGGAAAACACTCGGGAATTCGGCATTTCGGTCGAATCGTCGACAGGCCGGTAACCACCCGCCTCGAGCGTTCTCTAACCACGATCGCGAGAGGCGTTTTCGCACGCCCGGCGAGGCGGCGTTCACGACGAAAAACGGCCGGGCTCTGCCCGGCCGCTTCCCTCGTCGTGATCGTCGTGATCGTCGTGATCGTCGTGCCCGCGTGCGGGACACGACGGTGCATCAGCCGGCGCGGGCGCGCTGACCGAACAGCACCGACTGCGCCGCCGGGTCGCGCATGTCGATCGCCGCCGACTCGTCGACCTTGAGCGCGAGGCCGCGCGCGACCGCCGGCCGCGCCATCATCGCGTCGAGCCAGCGCTTCACGTGCGGGAAATCCTTCAGGTCCTGGCCCTGCCGCTCGTAGCGGCTCGCCCAGCCGATGCAGGCGATGTCGGCGATCGAGTACTTGCCGGCGAGGAACTCCCGGTCGGCGAGGCGCTTGTTCATCACCCCGTAGAGCCGGTTGCACTCGTTGGTGTAGCGGTCGATCGCGTACGGGATTTTCTCCGGGGCGTAGCCGCGGAAATGATGCGCCTGCCCGGCCATCGGCCCGAGCCCGCCCATCTGCCACATCAGCCACTCCTCGACCTCGATGCGCGCGCGCTCCTGCGAGGGATAGAGCTTGCCGGTCTTGCGGCCGAGATACATCAGGATCGCGCCCGACTCGAACACCGAGACCGGCTTGCCGCTCGGCCCGCGCGGATCGACGATCGCCGGCATCCGATTGTTCGGCGAGATCGCCAGAAACTCCGGCTTGAACTGGTCACCGGTGGTGATGTTGACCGGCCGGACGACGTAAGGCAGCCGACACTCCTCGAGCATGATCGAGATCTTCCAGCCGTTCGGCGTCGGCCAGTAGAACAGCTCGATCGGCGGCTGCGTCGCGCCGCGCCCGCGCACCACCTTGGGGGCGGCGACGGCCTTGCCGGCCTTCGGCGCAGACGACGCGGCGCGACGGCCGGCGGCGCGTGCGGACGCTTTCGGCGACCGCGCAGGCGCGGCGGCCTCGGTGCCGCGGCCGGGCTTCGGCGCCGCCGCCGTCCGGCTCACCGCCGTCCGGCTCGCGGTCCTGGTCGGTGCCTTCGAAGACGCCCTGGTGGCCGGCTTGGTCGATGCCTCGGCCGACCGCTTGCCCACGGCTTTCGAAGCCGGCTTCGACACGGGCTTGGACACGGGCTTGGACACGGGCTTGGACGCGGCCTTGGCCGACTTGGTGAGCGTCGCGGCCTCGGCCGGCGCTTTCGCCCGGCGCGACGCGCCCGGGGTCGCCTTGCGGGCCGCCGCCGACGATCTCGAAGCCGGATCCTTGCCGGCCGTGCGCTTGGGGGTACGAGCCATGTTCACTCCTGACGCGGCCGGGTCGTGTGTCGTGCGGATGCCGCTGGTCCGTCGTTGGGATCACTCGGCGGCGATCCTCGTTGCTTCTCGGCGCTGCGGCCGGCCGACCCGGCGGCCGCGACACCCGGCCGGAAGAGACCGGCCGTGCTCATCATAATGGAGGGCGAGGTGATCAGACAGAACCCCGTCGGCCGATCGGCCCGTCACACGGCGTCGTGAGACACCCGATCGCGCGACGAACGACCTCACGAGAGCCGAGCCTGCGAAAGACGATCCCGAGAAAGACGATCCCGAGAAAGACGATCCCGAAACCCGCCCGTCGAAAATGTCTGCCCGACGCTTCGGGCGAGACGGTGGCGGCGCCCGCTTCGCGCCGACCCGAGCCGGCGGATGGCGACCGAAAGGATCGCGGCAGGATGCAGGGAAACGCGAGGACGTCGGCGAAAGGGCCGAGCGGACCGGCCGGTGGACGTGATTCCGCCCGGTCGCCTCCGATCACGTCCGGCCAGTCGCTCCGCATCCGGCGGGGTTTGCCGATGCCGACGCGATCTCGCCGACGCCCTCGTATCGTCGGCCGGTCCGGTGGCGGCTCGGCGATCGACCGCCGGTCGCCGCACACCCGAAACCTCGACGCACTCCACGGCATTTTCGGACCGGTCGCTCCGACCGACCGACTCTCACGTCTTGGTGCGCGCCGCGGGCTTCCTGGCGACGGTCGTCTTCTTGTCGACGGCGGCCTTGGCCGCGGCGGTCTTGGTGACGCCGGCCTTGGGGGCGCCGGCCTTGCCCGCGGTCTTCCTGGCCGCCGGCTTCGCCGTCGTCTTCGCGGCGGAGGCTTTCGGAGCAGAGGCCTTCGCAACAGACGCCTTCGCAACAGACGCCTTCGCAGCAGACGCCTTCGCAGCAGAGGCCTTCGTCTCGGCGGGCTTGGTCGCCTTGGCGGACGAAGCTCTCGCACTCGAAGCCTTGGCGGTCGCGGCCTTGACGCTCGAACCCTTGGCGGCCGGCTTCTTCTCCGCGGACTTCGCGGCGGCGGGCTTGCCCACGGTCTTGGCCTTCGCGGATTTGGTGATCGCGGACTTGGCCGCGGCGGACTTGGCCGCGGCAGGCTTGGCCACCGCGGTCTTGGCCGCCGCAGTCTTGGCGGTCGCGGCCTTCGCCGCCGGCTTCGTTGCAGTGCTCTTGACGGCGGCGGTCTTCTTGGTCGCCGTCTTCGCGGCCGCCGGCTTCGCCGCGCTCTTCGCCGGCTCGGCGGTCGTCGTCTCGGCAGTCGTCGTCGCTTTCTTCGGCATGCTGCCCTCCTCGCCGTGGATGGCGATAGTCGTGCCAACGCGAATCGAAGGCACTGCAAGTCCGATTACTACAGCACAACGGAAAAAGCAGCGACGCCGGCGCCGCTCTCGCGTTCTCCGGGTGCCGAAACCGCCCGCGCCACAGGGTCTTCCGCGCCTCCGCAGGCCGAGCTCCGCACGAACACGGATACGTGACGAGATCGCGAGGCGAAAAATCCGGCATCACGGAAACGCCCGTGGGACGGGCGTTTCCTCGCCGCGTTCCGGCATCCCCGCCGCAGCGACACGCGGTGAAACGCACGGCCGAAAGAACAGCCGAGCGTGACGGCAAGACTTCGTTCACGGCCTCGAAATTTTTCTGCGGATTTGTTCTTCGAGCCGGCGCGGGAGCGGCCCGGCCGGCGCCGACCCCGACGCCACACGTCGACCACCGCCGATTCGAGGCGGGATCCGAAACGCCTGCGGGACGGGGCTTGCCGGCACCTCGCGGTCTCGGCGGCCGACCGCCGAAACGAGACCGGGCGGGCTTCGAAAAGCCCGCCCGGAAAACACCGCCGCAAAGAAGAACGCTTTCCGCCGCCGGTCACTCGATGCCGAGCTTGCTCTTCAGCAGCGCATTGACCGCCTGCGGGTTGGCCTTGCCGCCCGACGCCTTCATCACCTGACCGACGAACCAGCCGACCATTGCCGGCTTCTCCTTCGCCTGCGCCGCCTTGTCCGGATTCTTGGCGATCACCTCGTCGACCGCGGCCGCGATGGCACCGGTATCGGTGACCTGCTTCATCCCGCGCGCCTCGACGATCGCCTTGGGATCGCCGCCCTCGGTCCACACGATCTCGAACAGATCCTTGGCGATCTTGCCGGAGATGGTGCCGTCGGCGATCAGGTCGAGCACCGCGCCGAGCTGGCCTGCCGAGACCGGCGAGGCGGCGATGCCGCGGCCCTCCTTGTTGAGCCGGCCGAAGAGCTCGTTGAGCACCCAGTTGGCGGCGATCTTCGGATCGCGCGTGCGGCCGTCGGCGGCGCGCACCACGTCCTCGAAGAAGTCGGCGCTCTCCTTCTCGCCGGTGAGCACGCCGGCGTCGTAGGCCGAGAGCCCGTAGTTGCCCATGAACCGCGCCTTGCGCGCGTCGGGCAGCTCCGGCAGGTCGGCGGCGAGCGCATCGACATAGGCCTGGTCGAACTCGAGCGGCAAGAGGTCGGGGTCGGGGAAGTAGCGATAGTCGTGCGCCTCCTCCTTGTTGCGCATCGAGCGGGTCTCGCCCTTGCCCGGATCGAACAGCCGGGTCTCCTGCTCGATCGTCTCGCCGTCCTCGATCAGGCCGATCTGGCGGCGCGCCTCGACCTCGATCGCCTGGCCGATGAAGCGCAGCGAGTTGACGTTCTTGATCTCGCAGCGGGTGCCGAGCGGCTCGCCGGGACGGCGCACCGAGACGTTCACGTCGGCGCGCAGGCTGCCCTCCTCCATGTTGCCGTCGCAGGTGCCGAGATAGCGCATGATGGTGCGCAGCTTGGCGACGAACGCCTTGGCCTCCTCGGCCGAGCGGATGTCGGGCTTCGAGACGATCTCCATCAGCGCGACGCCGGAGCGGTTGAGGTCGACGAACGACATCGAGGGGTGCTGGTCGTGCACCGACTTGCCGGCGTCCTGCTCGAGGTGGAGCCGCTCGATGCCGACCTTGACGGTCTCGCCGTCAGGCATGTCGACCAACACCTCGCCCTCGCCGACGATCGGCGACTTGTACTGGCTGATCTGGTAGCCCTGCGGCAGATCGGGATAGAAATAGTTCTTCCGGTCGAAGACCGATCGAAGGTTGATCGCCGCCTTGAGCCCGAGGCCGGTACGGATCGCTTGGCGCACGCACTCCTCGTTGATCACCGGCAGCATGCCCGGCATCGCCGCGTCGACCAGCGAGACGTGGGCGTTCGGCGCGGCGCCGAAGGCCGCCGAGGCGCCGGAGAACAGCTTTGCCTGCGAGGTCACCTGGGCATGGACCTCCATGCCGACGATCACCTCGAAGGCGCCGGTCGCGCCCTCGATCAGCTTGTCCGTCTTCACCGGTGCGGTCATGGTCTTGCCCAATGGTGCGTCCCGAGACAGGTCGGTCGGTTCCGCCCGCGGCGGAAGCGGCGCCGGGGACGGCGGCGCGCCGAAACGTTCCACCATCGGTTATCCCGTGGCGCCGGCGGCATCAAGCCGGGTGGTCGCATCCGCGGGGTTCGGCCGGAGGCCGGCGACACCGGGGCGACGCGATAGGCTGCAGGGCATGGTCTCCCGAAATGGTGAAGCCGCGCCACCCGTTCTCCCGCGGCGGCGCCGGACGCATCTGGTAGAATGGGGTTTGGAGGCTGCGATGACCGTTTCGACCATCCGGACGCTACCCCCCCTCGGCCCGGACGATTTCCTGCGCCATCCCGCATTGCAGGGCGAGCGCTACGAGCTGAGCGAGGGCCGTGTCGTGATGATGACCGGAGCATCGAAGGCGCACCGCGAGATCGCGGGGAGCCTCTTCATCCGTCTCTTCGGCCTGTTCGACAAGCGCCGCTTCCATGTCGCGGTGGCCGAGCTGGCGGTCCGGGTCGGGCAGTCGGTGCGTTATCCTGACGTCGTGGTCGACGTGCAGAGCGACGACCCGAAGGGCCTCACCGCCGTCGCTCCTGTCCTGATCGCGGAGGTTCTGTCGCCCTCCACGCTCGCCACCGATTTCGGCGCAAAGGTGCGCGAGTACACGGGCCTGCCGAGCCTCCTCACCTATCTCGTCCTGTCGCAGGACGAGCCGCGCGCCTGGGTCTGGCGACGCGGCGAGAACGGCGCGTTTCCCGACGAGCCGGAGATGCTGGAGGGCCGCGACGCCGTCGTCCCCCTGCCCGCCCTCGACGGCGCCACGCTGCCGCTTGCCGAGGTTTATCCGGAGGCCGACCCGTCGTCGCCGTAGTGTGGGCAAAGGCGCGGAGCGCCGTGCCCATATGCGCCCGTTCACGGGGAAACGGCGAGCCGGCAAATCCTCGGCGCACCGTCGGCGGTCTGCTAGATTGCCGTGCAGGAGACGAACATGAAGATGGACATCCGGACGCTACCCCCGCTCGGCCCGGACGATTTCTTGCGCCACCCCGCTCTGCAGGGCGAGCGCTGCGAGCTGAGCGAGGGCCGTGTCGTGATGATGACCGGAGCATCGAAGGCGCACATCGACATTGCGGGCGACCTGTTCGTCTTCCTGCGCAGTCGCCTGGACAGGGCCCGCTATTTCGTGGCGGCGAGCGATCTGGCGGTGCGGGTCGACGGCTCGGTCCGCTATCCCGACGTGGTGGTCGACGTGCGCGACGACGACACCAAGGCCCTCACGGCGACTGCGCCGCTGCTGATCGCCGAGGTCACCTCCCCCTCCACGCTCGCCACCGATTTCGGCACAAAAGTGCGCGAGTACACGGGCCTGCCGAGCGTCCTCACCTATCTCGTCCTGTCGCAGGACGAGCCGCGGGCGTGGGTCTGGCAGCGCGGGGCCGATGGCGCGTTTCCGGAGGAGCCGGAGATGCTGGAGGGCCGCGACGCCGTCGTCCCCCTGCCCGCCCTCGACGGCGCCACGCTGCCGCTTTCCGAGATTTATCCGGAGCCCGAAGCGCCTACGGCGCCGTAGTGTGGGCAAAGGCGCGGAGCGCCGTGCCCACGGGCAACTGTTCGCGTGCTCGCGACGAGAAAAGGCGGGCACGCTGCGCTTTGCCCGCCCTACGACTGGGTCCCCGCCTTCGCGGGGACGAGCGGCAGACGATCCGCCTCCTCGCTCCCGCCTCCGGCGAAACTCACGCCCACCACCGCTCCGGCGCAAAGCGCCCCGCCGCCTGCTCGATCGTCTCGCCGAGCGAGAAGAGCGTCTCCTCGTCGAACGGGCGGCCGACCAGCTGCAGCCCGAGCGGCAAGCCCTTGGCATCGAGCCCGCCCGGCACGGCGATGCCGGGAAGGCCGGCCATGTTCACCGTCACCGTGAAGATGTCGTTCAGATACATCTCGACCGGGTCGCCGGAAACCTTCTCGCCGATGCCGAAGGCGGCCGACGGCGTCGCGGGGGTGAGGATGGCGGAAACGCCCGCCTCGAAGCACGCCTCGAAGTCACGCTTGATCAGCGTGCGGACCTGCTGGGCGCGGCGATAATAGGCGTCGTAATAGCCGGCCGAGAGCACGTAAGTGCCGATCATGATGCGGCGGCGCACCTCGCGGCCGAAGCCGGCGGCGCGCGTCTTCTCGTACATCTCGGTGACGTCGTGGCCGGGCACCCGCACGCCGTAGCGCACGCCGTCGTAGCGGGCGAGGTTCGACGAGGCCTCCGCCGGCGCGACGATGTAATAGGCCGGCAGCGCGTACTTGGTGTGCGGCAGCGACACCTCGACGATCTCGGCGCCGGCAGCCTTCAGCCATTCGGCACCCTGGTGCCAAAGGGCCTCGATCTCGTCGGACATGCCGTCGACCCGATACTCCTTCGGGATGCCGATCTTCATGCCCTTCACCGAGCGACCGACGGCCGCCTCGTAGTCCGGCACCGGCAGATCGACCGAGGTGGTGTCCTTCGGGTCGTGCCCGGCCATCGCGCGCAACAGGATCGCGCTGTCGCGCACCGTGCGGGCGAACGGCCCGGCCTGGTCGAGCGAGGAGGCGAAGGCGACGATGCCCCAGCGCGAGCAGCGGCCATAGGTCGGCTTGATGCCGACCGTGCCGGTGAAGGCGGCCGGCTGGCGGATCGAGCCGCCGGTGTCGGTGCCGGTGGCGCCGAGGCACAGGCCCGCCGCGACTGCCGCCGCCGAGCCGCCCGACGAGCCGCCGGGGACGAGCTTCGCCGTGTCGCCCTTGCGCCGCCACGGCGAGACCACCGGGCCGAACCGCGAGGTCTCGTTCGACGAGCCCATGGCGAACTCGTCGTTGTTGAGCTTGCCGAGCATCACCGCGCCGTCGCGCCACAGATGCGAGGAGACGGTCGATTCGTAGACCGGCACGAAGTTTTCCAGGATCGCCGAGCAGGCGGTGGTGCGCACGCCCTCGGTCGCGAACATGTCCTTGATGCCGAGCGGCAAACCCTCGAGCGGCCCGCCCTCGCCCTTGGCGAGCTTTTGGTCGGACGCCGCCGCCATCGCGAGCGCCTTGTCGGGCGTCTCCAGCACATAGGCGTTGAGGCCGCGCGCCGCCGCCATCGCGGACAAGTGCGCCTCGGTGAGCTCTTTCGAGGACATCGCGCGGCTGCGCAGAAGGTCGCGGGCCTCGGCGAGCGTGAGCGAGATCGGATCGGTCATCGCGGCACCCTCACTCGACCACTTTCGGGACGAGGAAGAAATTGTCCTCGGTCGCCGGCGCGTTCTTCACCACGAGCTCGGCGATCTCGCCGTCGGTGACGACGTCCTCGCGCTTCTTCATCACCATCGGGGTGACGGAGGTCATCGGCTCGACGCCGGTGACGTCGACCTCGGACAATTGCTCGACGAAGGCCAGGATGGCGTTGAGCTCGCCCTGCAAATGCTCGACCTCGTCGTCCTCGACGGCGATGCGGGCGAGGCGGGCGATGCGACGGACCGTCGCGGCGTCGACCGACATGGAAGCTCCTCGGGCTCGGCCCGGTGCGGGCCGCAATCGGGCACGCACGGCGCGAGTCGCGCCTCTGCCCGGCGGCGCCGTTCTAGCAGACGGTATTTTGCCGCCGCAACCCGCCGTCCGGCGGGGGTCGGCCGCCGGCACGCGGTGTCGGCGCCTGCGCGCGGTGTTTGGCCGGGACACGCCGGGCGAGGCGGCACGAGCCGGGCCGGCTCGCCCGCCCTCGCCCGCCCTCGGCCGCCGAGGATGCGTCGTGTGGGGAACCCGGCGCCGGAACACGCCGTTGAGGTATGCCGAGGCGGTTTCCTCGAAAGCAAGCACCCCCGCGGGCCGCGGTGCGGCCCGTCTCATTTCACCGTGGCACGGGCCGGCTCGCCCGCGCCTCGTCGCAACCATCACACGAACGGAATTTCCATGTCGATCCTGATCAGCGTCCTCGTCACCTTCGTCGTCGTCATCCTGGTGCTCTATCTCGTCAACATGATCCCGATGGAAGCCCGCGCGAAGCAGATCGTGCAGATCATCGTGATCATCATCGGCATCCTGTCGCTGCTGCGCTACCTGGCGGTGTTCTGATCGCTCTTTCGGTAGGACTCGAGGGTCGCGCGGTCACGTTCGGCCTGCGCGGCCCGATCGGTCCGCCGGCGGCGCCATTGCAGCGTGCCGAAGATCATCGCCGCGGCGAGCGCCACGACCAGCACGACGTCGATGAAGAACCACAGCCAGCCGCCTTGCTCGTCCATCACGGGCTCCACTCTGCCGATTGGTGTCGTTCTCTGCTAACGTCCGGGTCCGTCGGGTGATCCATCGTCGCGAGACGCGACGGAGGCGGTGCGACCCGGCGCCGAGCCGAAGCGAGCCGAGCCGAAGCGAGCCGATGCCCCGATTTCCGAAAAACCCCGACGCGGTTCTCGCCGACGAGATGCTGGCCGAGCAGGCGTCTGCGCTCGGGCGGCTCGGGCGCGGGGTCGAGCGGGCGCTGGAGGCGCTGCGGGCGTTCGACGCGGCGGCGGCCAAGCGGGCCACGGCGCGCGATGCGGGCGCGGAAAAAGCCGAGCGGGCGGCGCTGGTCGATGCCGCGGCCTATGCGTTCTGGATGCTGATGGTGCAGCGCGAGTCGATCGGGCTGCGCGACACCCGCACGCTGGCGCGAGACTACGCCGTCCCGCGGGAGGTGCAGCTGCGGGTCGGCATCGCCAAAAAGCCGGCCGAAAAGCTGCCGGGCCGCCGCACACGGCGTCCCGAGCGCTGAAAAAAATCGGCGCCGCCCCTCGAGGCCGGCGCCGCCGGAGTGCGGGACGATCAGTAGCAGTAGCGGCGGGAGACGCGCTGATAGCCGCCCGGTACCGCCTGGTAGCAGCGGCCCTCGTACCAGTAGAAGCCGCCGCGGCGCTGCTGCGAGGCGCCGATCATCGCACCGGTCGCCCCGCCGATGATGCCGCCGGCGACCGCACCCCCGGCCCGGCCGGTGACCGCCCCGCCGATGATCGCGCCGGCGGCGCCGCCGATGATTCCGCCGGCGAGCGGATCCTGGGCGGCGGCCGGCCCGGCCGGCATCAGGGCTGCGAGAGAGATCAGGGCCGCGGCACCGAGAGATCGAACCATCGCCAGTCCTCCGTGAAGATCCCCGTCGATACCAGTGGTACAGGGAATCACGGCTTTTTTGAACCCGAGCCCCCTGCTCCGGCCCCTGCTCCGGCCTCCACCAGCGCATCGGCAATGAAGCGCGGCAGCGCGAAGGCTGCCGCCTGCACCTCCGGCGTCCAGTAACGCGTAGGAAAGCGCCCCGCCTCGGCGTAACGGCGTTCCAGCGTCTCCACCGGCGTGCGGCGCAGCGCGCGGTCGTCGGTGGCAAAACCCATCGCCATGTGTCCGCCGACATAGGTCGGGATCGCCGCGACGTAGCAGGTGCCCTCGGCAAACAGGCTGCGGAAATGGGCGACCGAGCCGGCGACCTCCTCCGGCTGAAAGAACGGCACGCCGTTCTGCGTCACCAGCACGCCTCCGTCGGTCAGGCAGCGCTTGCAGCCGGCGTAAAACTCTCTCGTGAACAGCACGGCGCCCGGCCCCTGCGGGTCGGTCGAGTCGACGATGATCACGTCGAAACGCCGCTCGGTGGTCGCCACGAAGTCCATGCCGTCGGCGATCACCAGCTCGAACCGCGGATTGTCGAGCACCGGCCCGGTGAATTCCGGGAAATGGGTCTTCGAGAACTCCACCACCGCGGCGTCGATCTCGACCTGAACGACGCGCGCGACACGCTCGTGCTTCAACACCTCCTCGGCGATACCGCAGTCGCCGCCGCCGACGATCAGCACGTCGCGCACCGCGCCGTGCGCAAGGATCGGCACGTGGGTCATCATCTCGTGATAGACGAACTCGTCGCGGGTGGTGACCTGGGTCGCGCCGTCGAGCATCAGCATCTTGCCGAAGGTCTGGTTCTCGAACAGCACCATGTGCTGGTGCTCGGTCGCGTCCTCGAACAGCACGCGGTCGGCCGCGTAGCTGGTGCGCAGGCCGATCTCCTCGAACAGCGTTTCGGACATCCAGCGGCGCTCGGCCATCTTTCGCCTCCGTGCGGAAATAGGACGTCTTCGGAAAAACGGACGTCGTGAAAAGGACGAGCGACCGGCGCTTTTTTTTCTCGCACGCCGGCCGCTCGGTGTTCATGGTCTTTTGCGGCGAGCCGAACCGGAACGAAGCGTCCGCTCGTCCCCGCGAAAGCGGGGACCCAGAGCTTCACGGCACGACCCGCCCCGCTTCCGCGGGAATGATACCGGATTCGGGTGATCAGTTCCGAGTGATGGATTTTGGCCACCA
>NZ_AKZI01000066.1 GCF_000293785.1 Rhodovulum sp. PH10
GGGGGGGGGGGGGGGGGGGGGGGGGGGGGGGGGGGGGGGGGGGGGGGGGGTCAGGTTCGCCCCGCCGGGTCCGGTGTAATAGGCGAGCTGATTGGCCTGCGGTTCGAGCGGGAGCAGCGCCATCAGGTTCGGCGAGGTGATGGCGACGTGCCAGACGCCGTGCGCCAGCGACACGCCGATCCCGGCTTCACCCACGGCGGACCGGAACGTCGGCCCGATCCGAGCGGAGAACGAAGCCCGCGGCGTCGGCCGGAAGGTCGCCCGCGGCGCCGACAGGCGCAGTCTCAGAGCGGGCGCCATCACGGACCACCCTCGATCACGGGGAGCTGGCCGGCGAATAGCGTGTCCTTTCCGCCGCTCGGATCGGTCAGGCGGACGAACGCCGCGTAGGTGCCGGCGCAGAGCGTCGCCATGGTCGCCGCCGGGACGTCCCATTGCGCAGTGCCGAGCCCGGTCACGGTCAGAACGGACGAGACGAGCGGCGACTTCGGGGTTTCGGGCCGGCAGACGAACAGCTCGATCGTGTAGCCGGCTAGGTCGAGCGGATCACCGGTCCCGGGGTCGGTCAGCTCGACGTCGCCGCGCCAGTCGGCCGCGTTCGACGCGGCTTCGAGCGTGCCTTGCATCATGGCTCGGCCCTCAGAGCTTGAGATAGATCGTGGCGAGGATGGTCGGCTGAATCAGCGAGACAGGCGACGCCGATCCGCCCACATTCGCCGCTGCCCCAGAAAACGTCGCGGAGCTGACGGAGATGTTGGCGTTTGCTCCATTCACGCTGATCCCGGTTCCACTCGGCGAGAGCCAAATACCGGTCAGCGACGCGACCACGGGGAGCGGCTGGTCCCACGAGTAGGACACGCCAGTTCCGCCGCCGACCTGTCCGCCGCCGACGCGCAGTCCGCCGCCCGATGTCACGTGTCCGTGCCCAGGATCATTCACGTAGTGGGTATGCCCCGGATCGGTGATCCCGTGCCCGTGCGGCGTTTGCGAGAGGACGACCGAGACGGACCCTGCCGGCGTGTAATTGAGGACTGGCATTTGTGTTTTCGCGAGCGCTACCGTCTGCGCTCCGCCGGACGTTCCGAGCGTCGTGCTCGCCAGCGTCGATAGCCGAGCCGCGGACGTGGCGCCCATGTCGTCGAGCCCGGCAATCACCCGGCCGCGGGCATCGGGAAGCGTGATCGTCTTGTTCGCGAGCCAATCCGCATTCGCGCTCGCGCCCCGCCCGCCCGAGACGGTCAGGTTCGCGTCGGTGTTCCACAGGTACTCGAACAGCGCCTGTGCATCGGCGTTCGCGCGTTCCGTCGCACCCGAGGTCGCGCTGCCGATCGTGCGTCCGTTGGCCCTCACCCATCCGGAGATCGGGCCGGTGCTGTACCGCGCCTTGAGGTCGCCCGTGCTCGCCACCGTCCCCGGGTCGACGGTCGATCCGCCGCCGCCGCCGCCCGAGGGGCCGATCACGAGGATGCCATCGGCCGCCAGGATCGTGACGCCGGCTTTGTCGGCGAGGCGGACCTTCACCGAGCCATCGGCAAGGAAGAACTGCGGCAGCCGGCCGGAGGCGTCGCATTCCAGTGGGTTCGGGAGCGCGATCGTGAGCCCCGAGTCCACATAGGCGGACTGCGGCGTGGTGGTGCCGGCCTGATAGAGGTACAGCTTGCAGCCGCCGAGCGGAACGCCGCGGGTGTCGAACTGTTGCGAGAGCGACAGCGGAATGGTGCCGGCGGCGTGCGCCGGCATGGCAATGCCGATCACCGCCGCGGCGAGCGCGGCGAGCGCGAGAAGACGATTCATGCTGGGGTCCTACAGAAGGGCCGGCTATCGCTCCGGCTGTATCACGTCGTGATACATTCCTGTTGCGCCCGCCTCTGTATCATGCCATGATACATAGATAGGGGGCGGCGATGATCCGATCGTTTCGAGGAGACCTGACGAAAGCCGTCGCGGCCGGAAAGTCGCCGAAGGGATTCCCTGCGGACTTGGCTCGCCGGGCCGTGCGAAAGCTCACGATGCTGAACGCCGCCCTTCGGCTCGACGACCTCCGGTCACCGCCGGGCAACCGCCTCGAGGCCCTGGTGGGCGACCGTGCCGGGCAGCATTCCGTCAGGATCAACGACCAGTGGCGCATTTGCTTCGTGTGGACCGATGGCGGTCCAGAGCAAGTCGAGATCGTCGATTACCATCGGTGACGAGGAGGTCGCGATGACCAAGATTCTGCCCCCGGTTCACCCCGGCGAAATTCTCCGAGAGGAATATCTCCTCCCGCTCGACATGAGCGCCGGAGCCCTCGCCAAGCATCTCGGCGTTCCGCGCACCCGGATCGAGCGCCTCGCCGCCGAAGAGACGGCGATGACGCCGGACACGGCCCTGCGGCTCGCGAAGTACTTCGCCACCACGCCCGAGTTCTGGATGAACATGCAGACGTCCTACGACCTCACGATCGAGGCGGAGGCGAAGCAGGCGGAACTCGCCAAGATCGAGACGCGCGCCGCGTGAGGCCGCTACGGTGCGGTTCTGTTGAGCGGTCCAGGCGACTTGATCTGCGGGTGCTGCTCGAGCGCCGTCAGGCAGTCGTCCCAGACCCGCGGGTCAGCCGAGCAGACGAGTCCGGCGAGCGCCGCGAACAGGTCACGAAGTTGGCCCCCGTTCCGCTCGAACTGTTCGGCGATCGAATTGGCCGCCGCGACGGCGCCGATCTCTCGTGCCGTGAGTTGGTGCCTGATGTCGATCACGCCGCGCTCCTATTCCGGGCCAAGCTTTTCGTCGTGGCGAGCCGGCCGATGAGCGCGGCCACGAACGCGTCCTTTTCAGCCGGCTCGCGGCTGTCGTAACATTGCATCAGGTCCGACATCGCCTGCCCCGGCGAGCCGGCCAGCGCCGCCCGAATTTCGAGTTCGGCGCGCTGCATCTCGGAACGAACATCCATGGCGTTTCTGCCCTTCACCTGTCCTCATTGCAGGGTCAAAAATATAGCACTACAGATCACCTCGGGCACCGCGGTCAACGCTTGGGCACAGTCCGTCAACCTCGTCTGCCCCCGATGCAAGCTGCCGTCCGGCGCCACGGTTCGGCCCCGGTCCGTGTCTCAGAGAAACGGGTTCCAAACCCTCTTGAAGTCGAACGCAGACGTGCTGCAAAACGGCTGGCACATCGTCGACTTCTGGCCGAAGCCGCCCGCCCCGAAGGTGCCGGACCTGCTGCCGAAGGACGTTGCCAGGATCTACCTCCAGGCCGAGCGCAACCTCGACATCGAGGGCAACGAGGAAGCCGCCGGCACGATGTACCGGAAGGCGCTCGACGTCGGACTCCGAAAGGTCGACCCCGCGACCACCGGCCCCCTCGCCGCACGAACCAAGAAGCTCGCGGCGGCGGGGAAGCTGACCGCCGACATTGCCGATTGGTCGGACCACATTCGCGTGCTCGGCAACGGCGCGGTGCACGAGGAGGACGCCATCTCGCGTGACGAGCTGATGGACCTCCGGAACTTCGCCGACATGGTCCTGCAGTATCTCTTCACCCTCCCCGCCATGGTGAAGAAACGCCGGGGCGAGGAGGTCGATTGGCTGGACGCGCCGTGACCGGCCGGCTCGCCGTGCTGCTGGCGAGCGTGGCCGTGTGGTCCGCGGCGCGACCGGTTACGCGACCCTGCTCGCCACCGGCGGCAGGATCTTGGCGAGCTTGGTGAGCCCGCGCGGCGTCACCCGCACCTGCGTCACCGTCTTCTCGGACCCGTCCGAGCGCGTCACCGTCGTGGTCTTGTGCTCGAGGTCACCGCTCACCAACCGGCTCTGATAGGCGACCTCCTGGCTGCCGCCCGGCCGGGCGTAGATCCAGCCGTTCCGCCGCAGGAACGTGAACAGGTCCTTCGGGCGCACCTGCAACGTCTTGGCGGCGTCCGTGATGCACAGGCTGCCGTCCGACGTCGCGATCCGGTCGAGCGCGTCGGTCTGGGGCCGCAACTCGGCCACCTCGCCTTCCAGCGCCAGCACCTTCTCGGAATAGGTCAGCAGCAGGCCGCGCAGCGCCGCCGGGTCCGCGAGCGCCTTCATCGGATCGGCCTCACCATAGCCGCCGGTCTTCCGGATCGAGGGCAGGATGTCGTGAAACACCCAGCGCTGGAACCGGCCGATCTTCTCCGTCAGGCTGTGGTCGTGCTTCTTGTTCGCCCGGCGCTGGATGATCGCCCGGTACAAGCCGGGCTCGGAGATGATGGCGACCTCCTGCTCGCCGCCAAGGGTACGCAGATTGTGCGTACCCTTTTCATCGGCATCGAGGGTGCGGACGAGGTCGGCCGCGTCACGATAGCCGAGTTCCCGAGCCACATCGGTGGCGACGAACCACGTCTCTCCGGTCAGGTCGATCAGGCGGACGTTCCGACCCTCGAACTGGAAGGGGTTGATCTCGTTCATCGTCACGCCCCCATCGCCAGAAGGTCGTTGTAGATCGACAGCGCGAGCCGAACGTCGGTCGAGCGCGAGTAGATCGGATCGCCCTCGAACGGCTCGTCGCCGCGGCACCACCCGATGGCGCGCATCTTCACCTTGATGCCGTGGCTCGTCGTGGCCGGGATGCGCTCGATCTGCGCGACGACCGCCTTGACACCCTCGAAGGCTTCCGAAATCTCCCGGTCGGCCTCCGGGGTGTCGACGCCTTCCCACTTCGCATAGGCGGCCTTCTCGACCTCCCGCGCCTCGTCGAGCTGGTTGCCCAGCATCAGGAGGTCGGCATCGGCGAGGAAGTCGGGCAGCCCGATGGCGGAGACGGTCGGGATGGCCGCGATGCCGCGGAGGAAGATGCGGCGGGACGGACTTGTGCTATTATAGCTTTCAGCCTGGTTCATGCCGTCAGATCCTTGTTCCGGGTGATGGGCCGCTTCGGGATGGCAGTCCCGGGCGGCCCGCTTCATTCAGACGGTCCCGTCCTGCGACGGGACGAGAGTGAAAGTGTACTGGCGCCCGTGCTCGACCAGTTCGAGCGGCGGTGACGGGAAGCCGAGCTGCGGGCTTACCCACTGCGCCGCCATGCAGCCGTAGAGCATCCGGTACATGTCGACGACGCCCCGCTTGGTCCGCATCTCGTCGAGCGGCCAGTCGGGAAATGGTCGCTTCTCCGGCGGGGGTGGCGGGGGACAAACCTCGCCCTGGACCGTGTAGGCCCCCGTCTTCCGAATGCTCGGGATCACCTCGTGGGCGAGCCATCGCTTGAACCGCTCGGCGACGGGCTTCCGGGAGGTGAAGACGAGACGGTAAACGCCGGCCTCGGACAGCACGTTGAGGGCCTGCGGGCCGCCAAGGGTGTCGGTAGTAACGACCCCCTTTTCGTCGTCGTCGAGCCTCTCGATCGCGTCGCTGGGGTTCTTGAGCCCCAGGACCCGGCACACGTCGACGCCGACGAACCAGAACTCGTCGCCCATCTCGACCGTGCGGACGAGGTGCTCGCCCTCGAACAAGAGCGGGTTGATGCTCTGGGCCATGATCAAGCCCTCTGCTCGGCAGCAGCCGTCGCCGTTGCCTTTACCGCATCGAGGCCGACCTGGAGCAGATGGCGGAAAGCAGACGTGCGGTTGAGGTGCCCTGCCGGAATTGCCCAGTCGTCGATCGCCCTCACCTCGTCGGTGGGCATGAGGATGACCACCCTCGTGGGCTTGCCCTTCGACTCGCGCACCTTCTTGTATGCATCCATAGTGTCACCTTGATTGACATTTACATGCACACTCTTCTGTCAATTGATCCACCTGTCAAGCCCGTGCGATGTTAAATTTGGATGTAAGGGCTGTGACATGACCGAAGGCAAAGATAAGGCACAGAGGCGTGTCTACGTTCTCCCTTCTGAATTGGTGGAACGTGTCCTCGAATTTCAAAAGGCAATGGGTTTTCAATCTGAAGTCGAAGCGGTCCGGCGGCTCTTAGATGAAGCGCTCAAAAGCCGCGATACGGCCGAGGCTATCATTTCCAGATTTGTCGCTCGTCTTGCCGATATTCGATCTCTCCGCGACGCTGCTCGCGAAGTTCTCGTCGACCACCCTCTCGTGAGCGGGATCAACTTCGGCGAAGGCGAGCTTCAGTTCACAATGCGTGACGGCACGAATGCTCGTATCGATGGCACCGGGAAGGCGACCATGTATGATCACAGCGGAGACCTGATCGGGTTCGGTACGTCGCCTGTTCCGGACTGGGCCTCGGCGGCCTACGATGCGGAACGCAGCCGGAAGAGAAAGAAGGGCGGGCGGGAGACCTCCCTCGACGACGAAATTCCGTTCTAGGATGTCCCGATGACCCGCACGCTCGCCTCGATTGTCGTCGCCGCCGTGACCCTCGGCATTCTGTGGGCGCTGAACGAGGGCATGTGGGCGCGAGCGAGGGAATGATGGACGACGAATATCAGCCGGACATCGTCAGAGACGGCTTCCGCCACGCCAAGTATCAGGAAGCTGTCGCAAATCTTCGATGGGCGATCAACGTCGCGTTGGCGTCGCTCATCAGCATTCCAGTCATCCTACTTCTCATCCTCTGGCGGGTCTGGTGACGCCCTAGCGCCCGCTGAATGCGGCATTTGCCCCACTTGCCGCACCGGCCGCGGTGCGGTCCGTCACGGCGGCGGGCCGCTGCCGCACTCGATCGAGGATCGGCCGAAGCTGCTGGGCTGCGGCTGGGTCAGTAAGGATCTCGGCGAGCAGCCCATCCGCCCGGCTCCGCAACGTGTCGCGCAGCCATCGCGGCCCGGTGCCGAGAACCCGGCGGAGCATGCTCGCGCCGTGTGCGCCGGTCATGGCGTCCATCACCAGATCGCCCACGATGCCCTGAGCGTCCGCCTGCTCGGCGAGCCGCCGGGCGGTCGCGGAATTGCCGAGCGACCGGCCGGTGATCCCGGACGCATCCACCTCGAAATCGAGCCGGCGCGCCCACGCCTGCGCGGCCTCGGGCGTCGGCATGATGGCGGCGATCTTCGCCCGCATCTCCGGCGACCGGAGGTACTTCGTCATGTCGCCGAGCCGCGCCGGGTCGCTGCCCATGCGTCGGACAATTTCCGACACGGCGCCAAGACGGAAGCCCTCGCGCTCGGCCTCCGACATCGCGCCCAGGCGAGGGATCAGCTCTTCCGATGACGCCCTGGTGATTGCTCGCCCTTCCTCGATGGCTTCGAGAAACCGGCTCGGGCCGGCCCACGCTTGCCGGGCGGACCGGAACTCGGGCACGGCGCGGTCGAGCTCGTCGCGCATCTGGGCCGCGATCTGCGTCAGCGCGGCGCCCTGGCTGTTGCGGCCCTGTCGGGTCAGCTCGGCGCCGGCATCCCGCAGCTCGCGGTACGTGTAGTCCCAAAGCTGCAGGTTCGGATAGGCGGGCGGGCCGGCCGGCCCGTGGCCGAACAGCACCCGGCCGTCCTCGGTGACGGTCACGCCCGGACGGAATGCGCCGATGCCATCGGCGATCGCCCGGTCCTGGCCGTTGCGCGCGGCGTTCGCCATCGCCCGGGTCACGGCGGGCGAGCCCGTCAGTGCCTCCAGGCCCGGCGTGATGATCGGCCGGTCACCAGCCTCGTAGGCGGCACGGTAGAGCGGCGCGGCGTCCGCGCTGCGGCTCGCGATCACTTCGTCGATCGCCTGACGGGCGGACTGGTGCGCGCCGGCGAGCCCGCGGAGGTCGTTCGCGATCCGGTTCGCCTGTCCCTGCTGGCGGCCGGTCAGGTATGGGACGACGGTGGTACGGCCCGCGCCCGGCGTCTGCGCCACGCGCTCCAGGATGCCACGAACATTCTCGCCCCCGGCGTCGGCCAGATTGGCGACCCCGGGCCGGACGGTCTGCAACCCGGCCGCGCGCTGCATCAGCGCCTCGGGGGTGTCGGCATCGCGCGCGATGGCGCGGCGAAGATCGGCCGCGACATTCGCTCGCGGCGAGACTGCCTCTTGGACACGGCCCGCCAGTGCCCCGGCGCCGCGAACCATGTAAGGCGCGGCGCCGCCGAGCGCGCCGCCCAGAACAGTGCCTTGGGCAGCGCCCACCATTCGCTCGCCCGGCTCGGCCTCGCCGGCGCCGAACGCAGCGCCGCCGGCCGCTCCTGCGGTCGCCGAGCGGAGAGCGAGCGGGAGCCTCGACACGCCTGCGGCGGCTGCCATCGGTCCGAGCACGGGGGCCGCTGCGACAGATCCCGCAACCGCACCGACGATCTCGCCGGGAATGCGGAGCGGATCGGGGATCGCCTCAGTCCGGGCTTTCTCGCGCTTCAAGTTCTCGCCGTAGGATCCGCGGCCGAGCACAGCATCCGCCTTCGCAGCCAGTTCGTCGGCCCACCCGAAGGTCACTCCGTTGGCGACAGCGCGCACCGCATCGTCCACGTAGCCGAGGGCACCTTTGGATTGCACAGGCTCCATCTGCGGCTCGCGCCGGTAGGCATTCCACGGCCCATCGGCGGGCGCCTGCTGGTACTGCTCCCACGGTCCGGCCATCAGCGCACCCTCTGCCAGCTCTCGGGCCGGGCGGGGTCACCGCCCATGAAGCGCCAGCCGTCCTGCACGGCGCCGACCTGCGGCGCGGCCCTGGCGGGGGCGACGGGCTGGATTGCACCTCGGCCCGGGTTCGTTGCAACGGCCGGGCTCGGCGTTGCACCCGGTGACATTGCCGGAGCGCCCGCCGACTGTCCGGCGCGCGCCCGCGCCCGCTCCATGCCCGTCGAAATGATGCCCCGCAGCTCGCGCAGGGCCGCGACATACTCGGCATCGCTCTGCGAGCGATTGAGCCGCGCAATCGCCTGCTCGGCCTTGGTGCCCTCGACCTCGGTGATGGCGCCGGCGCCCTTGACCGCCTCGTACGCCTCGAGGAAGGTGCGGCCTTGCAACTGGTCGGCGCGGGTCGCGAAGTCGGTGGCGTTGGTCCCCGGGACGTAGTTCCGCGGGTCGACCCAGCGGGACATGCCGGTGGCCGTCTCGCGCCCGGGGTGGTTGATCATGGCGTCGATCAGCCCGACCGTCTGTTCTGCCTTCGCGAGCGTGTTGGGCAGCGCTGCCTGTGCCTGCCCCATCGCCTTGCCGCGCTCCTCGGCCGCCTCCTTGCCCTCGATGTTCTTCGGCACCTGCCCGATCACCTGCCGGGTCAGCGGATCCATCAAGATGAAGTGCGTCCCCGCATCCATCCTGATCGGCTCTTTGCCGGACAGCGTGACGCCGGGCGGAAGCTGGGTCCGGATCGCCGCGCCGGACTTGCCGGCCTGCATCATCACCGGGTTGCCCTGTTCGTCTCGGCCCCACACCGGCTGCAACCCGTATTCGCCCGCACCGGCCCGCTTGCGCTGAATCCAGTCGGACAGCGTGCCTTCGAAGCCCTGCGAACGAGCATACTCGTACTCGCGCATTTCGTCGGTCGGGCGCGTGAGCCCCTGCCGCTGAAGCTCCAGCGACTGGCGCCGGTAGGCGTCGAGAGAGGCAGCGGCACGGTCGGCCCGCGCCCCCGTCGCCTCGCGCTCGGCCTGCGCTTCGGCGATCCGGGCCGCCGCGAGGCCCGCCTGCACGTCGCCGGCGGCGAGCGCGCGCGCGCCGAATTGCCCGAGGGCGATCTGCCCGTCCGGGCCGGTCGACGCTGCCGCGGCTTCCTGGAGACGCTCGCGCTGCCGGCGATCGGCGATCGCCTGCCCGATGTCGCCGAGCGGCGTGAAGTCGACGCGCGGGACGTCGGCCCAGCGCGGAAGCTGCAACGGGTTGATCGCCATCACTTACCCCCCGTCACGAAGGCTTTTCCCAGGTTCGCGAGCGCCCCCCAGAAGGCGCCGGAGCCCTGCATCTCGGCGTTCGCCGCGGCGGTGTTGCTGTTCGCCGTGCCGCTCGCGACGTTGCCGGCGACGTTCGCCTTGCTCTGCGCGGTGTTGCCGTAGATGCCGGCCGTGGTGTTCGCGTTGCCCGAGTAGAGGTTGCCGAGGTTCGTGCCCTCGGTGCCGTAGAGGTTCGCGGTGTTCTGCGCGGCCGTGCCGTAGGCGCTCGCCCGGTTCGCCGCGTCGGTCGTCGCGGTGCCGGCCTGCTGGCCGTAGGCCCCGGCGATGCCGGACGCCGCGCCCGAGGTCGCCGACAGCTCGGGGTTCACGAAGCCGGCGAGGCGGTCGAGGTAGGAATTGTACTCGGTGTTCGCGATGTTCTGCGCCTGCGACGAGATCGCCGAGAGCGTGTTTCCGCTGGCGGCGAGCCCGAGGCTCGCGGCCTTGCGCGCAGCGGCGTCGGTCGCCTGATCCACCTGATACTGGTAGCCGGGGCTCTCGGTGTAGGCGCTCTGCGCCGCGGCCGCGGCATCGGCGCCGTTGACGCCGAGGGCGTCGAGATAAAGCGACGTCGCCGAGCCGTACTTGCTGCCGAGGTCGGTCAGTGGAGAATAGGCCGAGACGGCGTTTCCATAGGCCGTGTTCGCATTGGCGAGCCCGGTGTCGAGCGCCCCGATCTGGTTCGACAGGCCCGAATTGATCGCGTTAACGCCCGAGGTCGTTCCGGACGTGATCGCGTCGGCCGCCTTGGTCTCGCCGGACGAGATCGCGCCGAGCGCGTCCGCCTGTCCGGTGTCGAGATAGCCCTGTGCGTCGCGGCCGTACTGCGCATAGAGCGCGGCGTTCTGCTCGGCGGCCTCCTTGGCGGAGTCGCCGGTGAAGATGTCAAAAATCCCCATGTTTTCAGTACCTTATGGGATCTCGTTGCGGAGCGCCGCGAGCAGCGCGTGCATGCTTTTGAGGAGTTCGTAGCCCTCGCGCGTCGGGCGCCCCGTGGCGGGGTCGACGAGCGGAACGGAGGGCGGCGGGAGCGGCTTCGGGGGGGTGGTGGCGGTCGGCATGGTCAGCCTCGGGGATCGGCCGTCATCGTCCCGCCCATCAGCCCGACATAGACCGGGTCGGAGATGTCGAGCCGCCAGCGGCGGCCGTAGCGGGACGCGACGCCGGTGTTGCGGACGGTGATCTCGTTGTCGCCCTCGGCCTGCCGGCCGAGCGAGCGGCGCAGCGGGTTCGACCAGCGCACGCCGGCGTCATCGGTCCACGAGATTTCGACGACGGGGTCGGTCTGGATCGGGTCGAGGCCTGCGGCCTGACCGGTGCCGACCGCAAAATGGAAATCGGCTCGGGCGACACGGACACGCTGCGGGAAGGCGCCGACCGGGGCGGACTCGACGCGCATCGGCAGCGGCGAACCGAAGTCGGTGCGGGTGCCGATGTCGATTTTTCCGACCGCTCCGGCGCCGGTGGCGTCACCGGCGAGCCATTTGCCGAATGCCGGGAAGGCCTGATCGATGCGCGAGCGCGTGCCGAGGTAGCGCGCGCGCTCGTGCCAGAACCCCGTGGTGATGTCGAACACCCAGGTCCAGGCCGGGCAGGACAGCTCCCACATGGGATGTCCGCCGGCCATGTAGGCGCAGGCGCGCAGGCTCCGCTTGTCCTCGACCGCCTCGATCAAACGATCAAGGTCGGGGGGGCTGATCTTCTCGGGCTGGTAGCCGGACAGCCGGTAGACGCAGGAGTTCTCGGCGACCCAGAACAGCCCCTGCGAGAACTGATCCTCGAAGCCGGCGACGGCATAGGGGCCGATCAGGCCGCGGGTGATGACGGTCGAACGCTGGAACGGGAACGGCGTCGCCCCGACGTCGGTCCACGCCTCCGTGGTGTAGTTGCCCATGAAGAGCAGGAGGTCGCCGAAGGTGATCACGCGGACGATGCCGTCGGGCCGCGCTTCGGCCTTGGCGAACGACAGGGCGTCGACATTGGTCGTGTTCAGCCCGGTCGCAAACGCCCGCCCGTCGCCGAGCCCGAACACCAGATAGCCGTCGATCGAGGTGACCGACGACGCGCTCGGAAGGTTTGCGCTGGGGTAGCCGTTCGTTACGCCGGTCGAGGTGAAGGTGGCGATGTTGCCGTCCGGGTCGACGAACACCTGGTCGGGCGTCGTCGCGTTGTTGCGGGCGAAGAAGCCCGGCAGGTCGCCGTTGAGCGTGCCGACCTCGGTGCCGGCGCCGCCGGCCGCCGTGTGCTTCACGAGGTGGCCGTCCCAGGCCGAATAGAGGATGCCATTGATCTCGGTCGCGCCTCGGAAGCCGGTGCGCACGGTCGTGCCCCAGGGCGCGAGTCCCGGCACGCGGCGGATCACGCGGTCGCTCGGTGCGGTTTTCGACAGCGGCTCGGCGAAGCAGTTGACGAGCCGGCCGCCGCTCTCCTGCGGGCGGGCGCCGGGGCTCGAGCTGGTCGGGAAGACGATCTGCGCCATCACCAGCCCCCTCGCCGACGCCCGTGGGAGCCCAGGCGGAAGATCGGATCGGTGCGCAGCGTGCGGCGGGTCTCGGGCGGCCGACCGATCGTGCGCAGCGCTTCCTCGGCCTGCTGGCGCAGCACGTAGATCGAGGCATCGGCGGCGACGCCGAATGCGCCCTTGCCCGCGTCTGCGAGGATCGCGGCGAGGTAGAGGAACTGCGCCGGGTCGATCTCTCCGCCGAGCGGCCCGAGCTCGCCGGGATACGGCACCCACGCGACATCGCGGGCGGCGAGGTCCGCCATCACCGCATCGACCAGACGGTCGAGCCGGTCGACGTCCTCCGCCTCGGGCGTCTGCCCGGCGGCGAGCACGCCGAG
The DNA here is from genome assembly GCF_000293785.1 of Rhodovulum sp. PH10. GTDB lineage: Bacteria > Pseudomonadota > Alphaproteobacteria > Rhizobiales > Xanthobacteraceae > Rhodoplanes. Next base: position 12,580 of record NZ_AKZI01000066.1, read on the forward strand.
GTTCGCGAGCGCCTGGTCGATCAGGTCGCGCCGGGAGAAGGTCGCCGCCATCGGTCAGCCCTTCTTCGCCTTGGGTTTCGGCGCGGCCGTGGGCTCGGCCGCGGGCTCGGGCTCGGGCTGAATGCCGCGCTCGACGTCGTGCGGGTGGAAGCCGCGCGCCGGGCGGTCGGACCAGCCCTCGGGGATCGGGCCATGGAAGATCTGCGCCTCGGGGCCGCGATAGCCCCAGCGCGGGAAGTCGTCGGTCATGTCGAGAGGTCCCTCGGGGAAAGACGAGGAGGGGCCGGCGAAGCCCCTCCCCTTGTCACGTCGTGATCAGGTCACGCCGTGCCGCTCAGGCGGGTGGCGAGGCGCTCGTCCACGGTCTTCTTCCCGTACAGCACGTCGAGGCGGTAGGAGCTGACGTCGTTCGACCCGTTGTAATACGGGATCAGGCGGACGCTCAGGCTCTTGTAGCTCTCGCGGCTGACATCGACCGCGCCCGGCGGTCGGACCATCGGCACCATCGCGAGCGCGAAGGCGTTCTTGTGGAACACGAGGTTCTGAGCGTAGCCGGTCGACGCCGAGCCGAGCACGGTGATTGCCGCGTTGTCGGCCGGAGCCGCGCTGACCGTCTGGAAGGCGCCCGACGTGATGATCGCCGGCGAGATCGAGATGGTGGCGGCGCCGGCGCCCGAGGACGTGACGTCGGCGCGGGCGACGAACGGCTGAAGGTGCGGAAGAACCGCCTTCGTCACCGGGTTGACCGCGTAGACGCCGGCGATCGTGAAGACGTCGCCTTTCTTCAGCACGGCCGAGCTGTTCGACCAGCCGTCCGTCACGAGGTCCTGGATGCCGCCGACCGCCTCGGTGTTCTTCACCGCGTCGTAGGTGACGTTCTGCGCAGCACCGTTCACCAGCGGCGTCCCCGCCTTGGTGCCGACCGTGTGGGTCGGGGCGTTCTGCGAGCGGTAGGTGTCGCACCCGGCGATCTCGCCGATGCGGCCCTGCCGGTAGGCGCTCTGCGCGACGTTCTGCATGTAGAGCGCGGTCTGCGAGCCGGCCATCGCCCAGTGATCCGTGGGCGTCAGGACGGCGGAGCGCATGTCGGTCGGCACCGCGCCGAGGTCGAGGCGCTCCGGCGCCTTGGCGAAATCGGCGAAGCTGTTCACCGTCTCACCCGGCGTGCCGACCCAGTTCGGGACGTCCTGGTAGAGCGACATGACGTCCTGATCGATGTCGTTCGCCAGCCGCACCATGGCCGGGCGGATGACGCGCTCGGCCAGCTCGCCGATGTTGAGCGTCAGTTCCGCCGACGTGAAGGCGAAGTCGATGCCCTTCTGCGTGCCGACAGTCATCGACATCTTGCCCTCGACCACGTCCTGATTGGACACGGTCGCGCCGGTGCGGACGGTGAACTGCGGCGGCTTCTTGATCGAGATCGTTTCGCCGACCTCGTAGCCGTTCACCTTCTTGGTGAACTCGGACTCGTGGCCCCGGTAGACGAGGCCGGCCATCACCAGCTCGTTTTCCAGGATGCGCGCGGCGGCGCGCGCAATGATGGTGGTCGTGAGGAGATTGTTCGCCATTTCGAAAGGCTCTCAGGTCTGCCCGATCACCGCTTGCCGTAGGTCTTGGCGAGCCACGCATTCAAGTCGCTGTCGGGCGACCGCGGCGTGGCTCCGCCTTTCGGCGGCTGCTTCGGCGTCGGGGCTTTGGTTTCGGTCTTGGGCTTGGGGCGGGACAGCGACGCTTCGATCCGCCCGACCTCGCGGGCGGCATCGCGCTCCGACATCCGGTTCAGCTTCTCGAGCCGGGCCGGGTTCTTGGCGAGGAAGTAGAGGAGATGCGGGGACTGCTCCGACTCGAGCACGAGCGTCTCGATGATCGGGCTGGCCTTGAGATGCGCGTTCTTCTCGAGCGTTGCCTTGAAGTCCGGCACCTCGCGAGCGAAGGCCTCGCACCGCTCCATGTGCTCCTCGGCCGCCTCACGAAGCGCTTCGGCGCGCGCCGTCTGTGCGGACTGCGCCTTGGCCTTCATGTCGCGCACCGTCTGCCGAGCTTCGATCTCGTAGACGGTCATTGCGCGGTCGTAGGCGGCGAGATCGCCGTGGAAATCCTGCTCGCGGGGCGGCGGCCCGATCTCGGCTTCGACGGCCTGGCGGGACACCGACCCGTCCGGCGCGACGCGGCTGCGGAGCGCTGCAATCTCGGCCTCGGCGGCGGCGAGCCGCCGCTGAAGCCGCTGCGAGCCGGACCGCTTGCGCGCCGGCTTGTCCTCGTTCTCGTCCTTCCCCTCGGGCTCGTCGCCCTCGGAGCCCTCGCCGTCCGGCTTCTCGGAGCCAGCGCCCTCGGCGCCGTCACCCTCGTCGCCCTCGGCGGGGTCGTCGGTCCCTTCGGCGCCGGTGTCGGCCTTCTTGGCCTTGTCGGTGCCTTCGGACTCGTCGGCGATCACGTCGGCCAGCTCATCGGGGAGGAGGTCCGGCCCGTTGTTCTCGTCGTCGTCCATGTTTCATGCTCACAAAAATGGCGCCCGAAGGCGCCGTTCGACCTCGCGGCCAGCACCTCGTGCGCCGGCCCGCGGGAAGCTCGATCAACCCTGCGGCGGGCCGCCCTGCGGGACGCCTGCGGGCATGGAAAAGCCGCCCGGAGGCGGCTCGGTAACGGGCGCGGCGGCAGCGGAGGGCGGTCCGGGCGGCGGCATGCCGCCCTGCCCTCCGTCCATCGGCGCGGGCTCGGGCGGCGGGGCGCCTCCGGCGCGCATCTCGGCCACCACCTCGAGGATCTGCTCGATCATGCCGCCCAGGGTCTCGACCGCCTGCGCGAGCTGGTCGACGCGCGGATCGAGCGCCGGGCCTGCGCCGCTCGCACCTTGCTGGCCGGCCTGCGCGGCCTGTACGTCGAGCTGCGCCTTGACCATCTCGGCCTGCACCTTCTCGCGGTCGGCGGCGATCTTCTCGCGGTCGACCTGGAGTTTCGCGGCTTCGAGTTGGAGCTTCATCTGCTCGAGCTGCGCCTTCGCCTGCTCGGCCTGCGCCGCTGCTTGCTGCGCCGGATCGGGCGGCGGCGGTGGGGGCTGCGGCTCGCCGGACTCGGCGGCTTCGGCGGCCTTCACGGCCGGCGGAAGTAGGAACCCGGCCCGCTTCGCGATCTGGTCGGCGAGGGGCCAGTCCTGCATCCGCGCGAAGAGGTCGATGAACAAGCCGGCGGCCTGGGGCGCCGCCTGCATGAAGGCCTGCATGCCGTCGCGCGCCTCGGCCTTGGCGGATGCGAAGCTCGGGCCGAGCTCGATGGCAAGGTCATAGGCACCCACCGTAACGTCGTTGAGGACATGCGTGCCGATGCCGTCGCCGTTCGGGTCGATCTCCTCGCGATTGATGCGGACCTGGTCGATCTTGCCGTCCTCACCGACGATCCGGATCGTGCGCTCGCTGTCGTAGATGTGCGGGATCAGGTCGAGCAGGATGCGGCCGGTGCGGCGGAGCGCGCGCGCAAAGCCGTCGACATAGACGAAGGTGCCGGTGTCGCCCTCACGCTGGCGCGCCATGATGGCGCGGCCGCTCGTCTCGTTGCTCGCCTGCCCGAGCGAGGCCGGATAGATGCCGGTGACGCCCGACATGTCGCCCGTCGCGAGCGCGAGCAGCTCGCCAATTCCCTGCGACGAGACGGGCGGCTGCACGCGCTCCGGCCGACCGCCCGGGACCTGCGGATCGACGTCGTATTCGAGGTACGGCCAGTTCTTCGAGTTTGCGGTCTCCCACTGGTCGCGGTGCCGCTCGAACATCTTTTCCGTGCCGGTGAACGGCGCCTTGGGCTGAAGCGCGATCACCTCCGTCTGCGCGCTCACCGCGTAGTTGTAGATGCGCTGCGGCTCTTTCAGCGTGCGGATGATGCCGCGCCGGACCACCGTGGCGCCGATCTTGATCTCTTCGCCGATCAGCGGAACGATCGGAATGTGCCGGCCCGGCCAGTCGTCCGGCCCCTCGAGCACCGCGCTCGCCGAGATCAGCGTGCGTTGCACCTTGAAGTCGTCGCGCTCCTCGATCGTGCCGCCGGCGGCGATGGCGTCGGCCTCGGCCGCCTCGTCGTCCGTCACGTCGTCGATGCCGCCACCGGGCAGTCGGGCGAGGCGCCGGCGCATCGGCACCTTGACCCAATATTCGGCGACGCGGACCTTGTCCGGGGTGCACCAGTCGAGCGCCGCCTCGGCGTCCGTGTTGTCGAGCGCGTCGGCGCTCTTACCCGGCCATCGCTCCTCGAAGCTCTGCCGCGACATGTCGACCGGCACGAAGCACCACATGGCGTCCTCGCGGGTCGGCAGCATCGAATCCGGATCCCACACGACGGCGATTCCGTCCTCGATCGGCGCGATGCGGATTTCCTGCAAAAAGGTCTCGGTGCCGGCGTACTCGGTTGTGACGCGCCAATGGCCGATTCCCGCCGCGACCTGTTGGTCGGCGGCGTTGAAGTAGGCGGCTTGCGCGTCCGACCGCTGTTCGATGAAGCGGATCATGCCGGGCAGGAGCTTCTCGGCGACGTCGGCCGACCCGCGGTCGTCGACCGCCGTCACCTTGATCGCCGGCCGCATCTGCCGCATGTCGCCGGTGACCTGCCGCACGAACTGGCTCGACTTGTCGACCGTCAGGCACGGCCGACTCTCCTCCTCGCGCTCGGCGCGCGCCCGCGCGTCCCACTGACCATCGCCGGCGAGAAATGCGAGGTCTTCGTAGGCGGCCTCCATGTTCTCGCGGGCGGCGTCGTAACCGCGCTGGTAGCGGTCGAGCGCCTCGATCAGGAGGTCGCGTGCGTCGTCGGCCGCCGGGGCGGCAGGCTTGGTGTCGTCAGACATGTGGTGTCCTCAGCGGCGCCGGCGGCGGCTGGACTTCGCCTCGTTCTCGGCGCGCATCTCGTCGACCATTCGCTGTGCGTCAGCCCACGCGGCTCTCTCGGCGTCGACGGATCGCCGAAGCGTCTCCGGCGTGTATTGCGTGATCTGCTGTTCCGCCGGACGGTCGATCGTGGCGCCGGGCCATGTCTTGGCGCGTTCCTCGCTCGGCATCAGCGCCCACCGCCCGGCGTTGCGGGCCTCGACCTCGGAGGCGAGCGAGCGGTAGGCATCCCCGGCAGCCGCGCGGGCCTCCTTTTCCGACATCGCCGGATGGAGCGTACGGAGCATCTCGGCAGCCTGCTCCGGACCGCCCGTGCGATCCGGAAGAGCCCCTTCGTAGTACTGGATTGCGTGCTGAAGCTCGTGTGCGGCGCTCTCCCGCGCAGCATCGACACCGTTCGCGTGCACGTAGAGGTCGGAGCCCTCGGGATACCTGCTCGGAACGAAATGCCCGCCGGACTGCCCCATCTTGGCATCGCCGATCCGCACCTCGGTCGGGATGCGCCCGATGATCGGATAGGCATCGACGAGGTCGGGGTGGGTGATCCCGCTCGCCGGCGTCACCGTCATCGCGTCGTCGGGGATGAAGAACCGCCACGCCTTGGTGGCCGGGTCCTCGTACCAGCCCGTCGCCTTGTAGACCTCGGGCATGGGCGCGCCGCCGGCGGCGAGTCGCTTCGCTTCGGCCAGTGCGGCATGATCTGCCGTCTTCGCGCCCGGCCCGCCGAAGACGCCGATTGCCCCTCGCGGGGTCACGCCCGCGGCTGCCGCTCCGGTGCCGCCGAGCGCGAGGATGCCGGCGAGGTCGGCAGACCGCTCGATCGCCTCGGGCGAGTCCGGCGCGGTCCGACCGGCATAGACGTCGCCAGGGAGCGTCACGGCGCGGTAGGCGGCTTGCGCGGCACGCACCGGCCAGGTCTCGCCGAGCTTCTCGAGGAGCGACCGCGAGCGGCCGATCTCACCGAGCGCCACGGGCTCGCGGGACTGCGCGCCGCGCTGTGCATCGGCGAGGAGATCGGCATAGGACGCGCCGACCGCCGAGAGCGGCACGCCCTCGTCGTCGAACAGTGCGGGCATCGGATTAGGCTCCCATCCAGCCGCCGCCGGCGCGGCGGGGGCTGCGGCGCTCGGTTTTCTGCATCGGCTGCTCGTAGGCGATCGCCATGAGACCGAAGGCGTCGGCGGCGTGGCTCGACCAGTCGTGCTCCGGCCCGAGGCCGATGGCTCGATCCTCGTCGCGACGCTCATGGTAGAAGGCCAGCGCCTCGCGCCCGGCCTCTGTCGTCTCGGCGTTGAACCAGATTCGCGGGAACAGCCGGCGCGCGGCTTGCACTCGCATCATGGCGGCGCCTCGCCCCTGGTTCGGGATCACGAGCGCCTCGAACCCGGCGTCCCTGACGTGATCCTCGTACCTCTTGCCGGTGATCGAGTTGGTGGCGACGCCATCGTGGGGCAGAACACATAGCGCGCTGCCGTGGCCGCGCGTCCGCAGCTCGTTGACGTAGTAGGAGAGCACCTGCCCGACGCCTTCGATGTAGTCGAGCACCCTGATCTCGCGGTCGACGAACTGCGCGACCCAAATGGACATCGCGTCGGCCGACGCTCCGGCGCCGCCGATATCCCAGAAGGCGCGCCGCTGCACGATCGGGTCGGGCGCCACCTTGCCGATCCGGCCCTCGGCCTTCGCGTCGGCGAGGTGCTTCGAAAAGTAGGCTCCCGTCGTCGCGGTCGCGTATCCGCCCTCCCAGATGTGATCGTAGTCGTCGGGGAAGTCGCGCATGCAGTCTCGGCGCTCCTGGTCGAGGACCGACGGAAACCACGGGTTATCGCGCCAGTTCGCCTGCACTACCGCCGCCCCGGTCGGCGGCGCCCCGCGCAGGAGGAGGTCGATCGGGTCTCCCTTCCGGCGAGGATTCCACGACGCCCAAATCTCGGAGCCCTCGGCGCGGATCGTCGGGCGAAGCAAGGTCAGAGACCGCGCCGATAGCGATTGTGCCTCCTCGATCCAGGCGCGTCGGAAGCCTTCCAAGCTCTTGATCGACTCGGCCGTGTGATCGGCCATGCCCTGAAAAATGATGGCGCCGTCGCCGGGCGTCTCGATCCGCTCGCGCCACACCTTGAAACCGTCGGCCTCGCCGAGGCGGTGCTCTTTCAGCTTGGCTTCGATCAGGCGTTTTGCCGAGTCGGCGAGTGTCTTCTGAACCTCGCGGATACAGACCGAGAGAAGCCCGCGCTCGGACAGCGCGTCCTCGATCAGCATCTCGGCGAAGAAGTGCGACTTCCCCGATCCCCGCCCGCCGTGGGCGCCCTTGTAGCGCGCCGGCTCGAGCAGAGGGACAAACACCTCAGCCGTCGGCATCCTCAGCGCGCGGCACGTTCGGTTTGACGATGACACGTTCGATTCGTCCCACGACCTCGACCGGACCCCCGTCGGCGCCGGTCACTTCGCTGGTGACCTTGTCGCCGTATTTCTTCGGCGCCATGCGGGCCATGAGCCATTTGCGCGCGTCGACCTGCAGCCGGCGGTGCCCAAGCATGTCCTCGCGGATCACCTTGTAACCGTCCGCGCTCTCCTCGCGCCGCTCGCCCTCCTGCGGCGTGTCGGCGATCGCGAGGATCTCCTCGGCCATGTGGTCTGCCTGCGCCTCACGCGCACGGGCGTACTGCTCGCGGAAGTCGCTGTGTTGCTGCAGCCAGCGGAACACAGTGCTCGCCGATGGCATGTCGCTCGCGGCGCAGATCATGCGAAGGCTCTGTCCATCGGACAGGCGCTCGCAGATCGCGTCAGCGATGTCCTGCGAGAACTCAGACGGCCGGCCCATCGCGCCCTCGCGCCCGCTCGGCGTGCATCAGGAAGGTCCGGAGCTGGTAGCCCTCGAGCGCCCAGAGCTGGGCGCGTGCGTTGTCGCGGGCGATCTTGCGGCCGAGCTCGGGATCGAAGTTCTCGGGGCTGGCACAGGCCGAGTGCCCGACGACCTGGAACTCGTTGCGGCACGTCAGCGCGCAGACGGTCAGAGTGGTGCCGGGGAAGACGTAATACGCCTCGCCCACGATCTGAGCGTCGAGGTGACCCGGCGTCACGCGTGTCGCGGTCTTTCCCTTCGCTCGGATCTCAGCTTCGACTTCGGTCTCATCCATCACACCCGCTCCAGCATCTGCAGCACCCGGAGCGCGACAAAGTCGGCGCGCGTCTCGTTGCAGCCCGTCTCCTCGACCACGATCCGAGCAACCTGGTCGCGCGGCCCGGCCGGCTCTGTGGCGACCTCGCCGGCGATCGCGCTCGGCAGCGGCAGCGGACCGCGCCCGAACACCCTTGGAAAGCGGCCGGTGATCACGTCGCCCATGTGCATGCACCTGTCGTAGAAGCTGACCATAGCGATGGCCCGTCGAATGGTGGCCGCCGCGTCACCGGCGGCCGCGTCCGCTTGCGCCCGGACCTTTGCGCTCGAGGCCGTGAGGAGAATCGGCCGAGCGGGACGGCGATCGGATGATCGGGGCGTGGGTGCCTTTCCGCAGGACGTGCGCGTCAGCGCCGTTCCAGCGGAACAGGTACTCGACCGCCCCTCGGTATTTCGGGTTGTCGAGGATGTAGCCGACCTGGGACGGGCGCCATGTCCCGCCGCGCTTGGTCGGCACCCGGTCGGCATTCAGTCGATCGGCGATCATCTGCAAGCGCAGCCCTTCGGCGCGCATCTCGAAAATCCGGCGGATGGTTTCGGCGGCATCCGTTGGGACGAGCCCACCTTCGCGATCCGTCTCGTAGCCGAGCGGCACCGAGCCGCAGGCATATCCGCCGCGCTCCGCCTTCTCTCTCCGGCCCGACCACGTCCGTTCCGTGATCGCCGCCCGCTCCTGCTCCGCCATGCCCGCGAGCACCGCGAAAATGGTCCGACCCATCGGGGTCGCGGTGTCGATCGGCTCGGTGACCGAGCGGATCACCACCCCATGCTGTTCGGCGAGGTCCTGCACCGCGGTGACCGCATAGACGATCTGCCGCGCGAGCCGATCGAATTTCCAGACGAGGAGCACCGAGTATGCACCCGCCGCGGCGAGTTCGATCAGCCGGGAAAAGCCCGGCCGCGAAGCCGGCGCCGTCGCCCCGGACACGCCCGGATCGGACACCACCTCGACCAGCTCGTAGCCTTGGGACTCGGCGAACGCTTTGACCGCGCGCTCTTGCGCGTCCAGCCCGTGTCCGGTGGTGGCCTGCTCCTCTGTCGACACCCGGACGTAAGCGGCGGCCCGCATCGCCGTGACGGCGCGGGCCTCGCTCGCTTCCTGCCGGCGAGCACGCAGACGTGCGACCCGGCGGGAGGCCAGCATATTCCGTTTATCCTATTGATATTTATGCGGTTTTGGCTCTGCCGCTGGTTTGTTTCCGAATGTTCTCGGACTTTCGGAAATCGCCCTGGTTGTAGGCCGAATGAGCAGCTTGACCCCACCTTCGATCGGGGCCAATTAGCCACGGCGATCACGCCGCGACCTCATTGAAGTAACCCGGCATCGGCCAAGCTGGCGAGATAGGCAGCGACGGTCTCGACCGCGGCGGGCATTAAGTCACCCGACCGGGCGCCTTTCCGCGGCGTGATCGCATCACCCCAGCCCGAACCCAGCCCGTCGCCGCTGCACCATTACGCGCCGGCCGCGCACCTCGATCACGGTCGGCTGGCCGGCGGCGATCGGCATCGGCCGGGCGCCCTGCTCACGCGCGATCGCCTCGATCTGGCGAGCGAGGTCGTCCTTGGTCTCGGTGAAGCGGTGCGGCCGGCGGTGGTCCGGAGGATCGAGCCGGCGGACCTGCCGCGCGAGATCGTAGAGGCGGGACAGGTCAGCCATGGCACCGGGCACAAAAAACGCGCCGGCGGTTACCCGCGGCGCGCATGAATTCGACCGTGAGAAATTCGCAGATTTTGCCTGTCGGGTCAACCCGCATCGCGGACTGTCCCGTATTGACACGCCTCCCGTTTGCTCTGCACCCAAACCTCGAGGGAACTCGCCGGGAAACACCATGAAAACAATGACTCGCGCCACCGGTCGGTACACCGATCGCCGCTCCGCCCGCGCGCCGGGCCAAGGCCTTGCACGCCCTCCTGCCTCGGACCGGGTGCGCACCGCGGTCGGCGCCGTGCCCGACCCGATGGAGCCGGGCGCCCGGCTGCTCGCCACCATCAACCGCCGGACCGACATCCTCGAACTGGAGCGATCGCACGGCCGGATCAGCGAGGCAGCCTATCAAACGGGCCGGATTCTTCAGGAGGCGTTCGAGCGACAATCCCGCCTCGGAAGCTCGAGCAACTGGAACGACGGCGGCCGGGTCGACATGAGCGAGCGCCGCGAGCTGGCGATCGGCTACGCCGTCCAGGACGCCCGAAAGGTGCTCGCGCTCCTCCGCCGGGTCGAGGAGGCGGTCGGCGTGGTCGGTGCCCGCATGCTCCGGGCGATCATCGGCGACCGGGTGCCCTTCGGAGCTTACGCCGAGGCGCGTGGCCGAGCCGGCGACCGGGCGGTGCGCGACGTCGCCGAGCGGTTCCGCTGGCTCCTCGAGGAGGTGGCCGATCACTTCGCCGCCCGCGGACCGGATCGTGGCCGGATCAGGTAGACCGAAACAGGTCAGCATTGCTGCCCCGCCATTTGGCGTGTGGTGCGTTTCACCTCTGCTCCGCCATGCTGGTAGCCGCCACCTTCGGCGCCGCGATCCCGTCCGCATTCAGCGCCGTGGCGAGGCGTTCCAGCGTCGCCCTCACCCGCCTGCGCTGCGATCCCCGGTCCCTGCCCCGCTCCCTCGCCTCCTCGCGCAGCCGCCGCGCCGCCTTGGCCCTCGCCCAGGTCAGCAGCTCGACCCGCTCGACCGAGGCCCGGTCGAGGTAGAGCGCGGTCAGCCTGATCAGGTCGAGTTCGCCGATCTCGCCGCCGATCGGCAGCAGCACGTTCGGCCCGGGCGCGTAGATCGGAAATCCCGGCATCCGGCGGAACGCCTCGACCAGGCAGTGGCCGACAAGCTCGGCGGTCCATGTCATGCCAGGAATATACGCCTATCATCGGCGGATTGCTCCGTTGACGGTCTCCTTCGACGTCACCGCTCGGCATCCGGCGTCGAGCGGGCTTCTCGGCGTGCTTCGAGATCGGCCAGGACTCGGGACAAATGTCCGCCGGCGGGCGACGCCGCATCGGCCGGAGACCGCGCCGGACGACTGACCCGAGGCCGCGATTTGGCCGGCGCGGGGAGAACGACGGTTGCGACCAGCACCGCGTCGAGGCGGTGGATCGCCATCCGGTACGGGATCAGCTCGGCGTCCGAGAGTGCGGCAAGCTTCGGCGCCGAGGGGCAGAACTCCCGGCACTCGGCCACCCGCCCGGTGCGGACCCGGTCGCACACCAGCTCGATCGCCCACCTCGGCCTGCCGGCGAGCGCGGCGAGATAGCCGGCCGCCACGGCTGCCGCCTCGTCCCCGGCTCTCTGCATCGACGGATAGACCATCATCATGCCGGCGAGCGCCGCCCCGAGGGCTTGGCGGTCGGCCGGCCCGAACGGCACCAGCGCCGCGCGCAGCCTCGCCACTCGGGCTACCAGCGCCTCGCGCTCGTCCGCCCGCAGCGCCCGGCGCAGCACCGGTCGGCCATAGCCGGCGCCCTCGAAGCCGGCGATCACCCGATCCGGGATTTCACGATCGGCCAACCGCTCGAAGGTGGCCGGCGGGCCGCTCGGTGCCTGCGTCACCGCCCTCGTCCGATCGGCTGAGGGCGACGTAGAGCGCGGCAAACCCGCCACGATGGCGTCCAGGCGTTGCATGGGGCACTCCGGGGCTCGGTGGGTCTACGGTCGGAAGGGGCTGGGATTGCCGGGCCAGCTCTCGGGCGACCGGCTTGGCGAAGTAGCCGATGGTCGACGGCGGGCCGTCGCGCTTGCCGGCCATGGCGGCGCGGGCGGCGACCCTGATCAGGTCGGCCGAGGCGCCCTGTCCGAGCCAGCTCTGCACGGTCATCGGCGCGCCGCACCAGCCGGGCGGCGTGTCCTGCCCCGTGCCGACGCCGGCGATGACGGCGACCTCGTCGGCGAGCGCTCGCGCCTCCGGCGTGACCAGGCTCGCCGGCTTCGGCGGTGGTGGTTCCGTGCCCACCGGCTCGGCTCGCTCGATCGGGATCGGCTCGGGGGCGCGCGCCCGCGCACCACCACCACCATCTTTTTCTGTTTCTGTATCTGTATCTGTATCTGGGGGCGTTTCAGAAACGGAGGATGAAACGTTTCGTTTTGCGCGGTATCTTCTGACACGATCCGTAGAACTATCTGATTTATATTGCCTTTCGTTCCAATTGTGCGGGGCGTACCCACTGTCTTTGCGGTCGATCAAGCCGACATCTAGCAGCCGCTCAAGGCCGCTTGAGAGGTGGTCTAAGCGGGCCTTGAGCAACCGCTTAAGGGTCTCTAAGGGCGGGATGAGCCCATCATTCTCGGCTGCAATGCCGAGAAGCGACACCCACAGCCGGAACTCCCGGTCGTTGAGACCAGCGACCTTCGGGTGCCGGAGCGCATCTGTGTAGAATCGAAACCACGGGTTCACGGCTCATCTCCACGGCACGAGGCGCAAGAAATATCGCTTATAGCGATCACTTCGGCTTGCGCCACTGATCGCTTTGAGCGATATTCACGTTCATGAAAACGGTCGTTCACGCCGCCTCCGCAGCCCGTCAGCGTCGCCGCCTCGAGGGGGAGACCCGCCAACGGATCGACGCCAAGCTCGTCCGCTACGCCGAGACCGGCGAGGGTGACGTGAAGCGGCTGACGGGCCGGCCGGGCATCCGGCTGCGGGTCGGCGACTGGCGGGTGATCTTCGTCGAGAACGACACCACCATCACGGTTCTCGCGGTCGGACACCGCCGCGAGATTTACGACTGAGAGGAGGCCGACATGGGCAAGCCCCAGATCATCGAGACCGAGGCCGGCGAAATCGTCGTCATGTCCCGCGCCGACTATGACGAGCTGGTTCGCCGCGCCGGCCCTACCGAAGCCGAGGAAGATGCAGGAACGGCCCGCATCGTCGCGGAGAGGTGCGCGCGCCTCACGAGCGGCGAAGAGACCACGATCCCGCACGAGGTCGTCGTGCGGATGGACGCCGAAAATCCCGTGCTGGTGCTGCGCGAATGGCGCGGCCTGACCCAGCGTGAGCTGGCCGAGGCAGTCGGCACCAGTCAGGGCTACCTGTCCGATCTCGAGAACGGCCGGCGCACCGGCTCGCCGGACGTGCTGGCGCGGATCGCCCGTCACCTCGGCGTGCCGCTCGATCTGCTGGTGTGACAACGGTTCGGCCATCGCCCTACTCCGCCGCCTGTGCGCGCTCTATCACCTCGACCCGGAGGCCTTCCGGGGCTTGGCCCCACTGCATCGTCAGTTTCCGCATGTTCTTCGGCGCGTCGTTCTCGATCAGCTCGATCCGCCGGAGGTAGTCCACGGTCGCCTTGGCGATGTTGTCGAGGTCTGATCCGGTCTGCCGTTCGTCGACTGTGATCACGACCTCGAAGCACACGATTTTGCGCAGCCTCAACGGACGGTCGGGGCGGCATTTTGCGACGAGCACGATGCCATCGGCCGTGTCGCGCCACCGTTTCAGCTTGCGCGACGCGCTCCAATCGACGCGCCGCGTCTCGTTGACGGAGGGTGGCACCGGAAGATCGATGATGGCCGCGGTCATCGGCGACATCACTGCATCGTGGCCCGCTCGATTGCCGAGCGACCGAGCGGCGTGTCGGCCAGCATGCCGAGCGCATGCATGTAGGTTTCCACGATGGCGTCGTGCTCGGCGAGCACATCACGATCCCACGTTCGCCGCTTGATGATTTCACGCAGCGCCTTCGTGTCGAACCCCGCCGCCTTCGCCTCGAGGTAGACATCGCGGATGTCTTCCCCGAGTGCCTTCTTTTCCTCGGTCAGTCGCTCGATCCGCTCGACGAAGCCGTGCAACTGATCAGACGTCGAGCGATCGACGTCGGCCTTCCGTCTCGCCATCTCCCTCTCCTTTCACCGCGTCCGACGGCCAATCCGCCGGAGATACCGTTTCAGGCGCTCGCGCTGCCACAGACGCACCAACCACAGCCTCAGCCGCAGCCACAGCAGCGTGATCAGTCCCGACGAGCGCCTTCGTGATTCCGATTTCATGCTCGAGCCGTTCGACTTGGCGCGCGCACTCGGCCTCGTAGGCCGCGCGGAGGCGCAAATACACGGATGCCCAGAGGTCTTTCGGCCGCCGGTAGCGAAGAGCCCAGAAGGTACGCGCAGGCACGCCGTATCGGCGCTCCAGGCGTGACCATGCATTCCGCATGTCACCCGGTCCGCGGCTCTCGGCTCGGGTGAGTTCGCGCGCCCAATGTGCGGCGTCGTCGATGTAGGCGGAGTCCGTCATTTGCTCCCCGCGCAAAGATTTTTTGCACATCCGAAATTCACTCTCTGCGACTGTGACCGTGTTGGATGGGTCACGGGCGCGCCTTGCCGGGCGCGGTCGCAGAGGAGATCGAGGATGGCGGCTGCCACGAGGGAGCGGACGAGCGGAGAGAGGGGGCCGAGCGACGCGGGGGCATTGCGCCGCCCGGCCCCAGGTGCGCGCCTTTCGGGGCGCGCGCACGCGCGTCGTATGGTCGACGCTGCGCATCAGGTGATCGTGATATTTTCGCGGTGCCGCCGGATCCAGCCGCGCACCGTCTCGACCGGCCGGCCGAGCGTGTCCGCGATGTCTTCCGAACTCCGGCCTTTGCGCCACAGCGCGATTGCGGCGCTCGGCCCGGTCTCGACATCGCGGCGCCAGCGGCGCGCGTATTCGGACTCGGAGATCATGCCGCGTCCTCCGGATTAGTGGCGGCCGCCCGCGTGCACGAGCGACCGCCCCGCCCTACCATCGCGATGCGACTCGAACCGATGGAGGACATTCGATGGATGCCGACGAACGAAGGATGAGGCTGATGGAGATGGCCGTGCAGCTCACGGCGGCAGCGATCGCCACCCCGAACATGCAGGTCCCTCTCTCCTCCGGGGAGAGCATCTCCGTCTGCGCCGAGCCGTACCGCGTGCTCCGCGCGATCTATGGTCGGCTGTCCCAGGAGTGGGATGCGATCGCGTCCGCTCATGACGACGGCCACGACTGACGAAGGAGCATGAGCTTCGCGGCCGCCGCGATGAGCTGCAGGGGGTGGGTGTCGTCATCGGCGCTGAGTTCGTATGCGCGCGCGATCAACGCATCCACCCTCTCGCGAAATTCGCGCTCTTTAGCGATCCACTCGGGGCTGCCCCACGGGGGGCTCTTGGGGGTGTCGATCATGCCGCGTCCTCTGCTGCGAGCCGCCCCGCGGTGGGGGGCGCTCATGACGTGTGCTCCTGAACAAGGGCTCGGATGATGCGGCTTTCCGCGCGCTTCTTCGCCGCAGCCTTGATCCGAGCCGATTTCCTTTCGCGGCGCTCGAGTGTTGGAAGGACCATCACCTCGGGCCAGTCCGGCACACGATCGACGCCAATGCCGCGCACCCGATCCACGAATGCGGCCAATCCATGCTCCAACCGGAACCACTCGTTATGAGAACGAAGGTTTGCATGGAGCCGATGCAGATCGGTTTCGTCGGCAAGGGTACCCGGCCACATGGCGATGAGGCGCACCGGGGACGCCGAGTGTTGGCATATCGTCGTGACCCGCGACGCCGGGTCGATCGAGTGACCGATCTTCACCAAGCCGCACATCGCCTCGACAACGTAGACGTACGTAGGACGGGGGTCGCGAAAGGTCATGCCGCGCCTCGCTCGGTGGTGGCTGTGCGTGAAAAGCGACGCTGCCGCCACCCACGCATCTGGGCGTGCGAAAGGCCTGGAAACCCCAAAGAGGGGGCGGCTTCGATGATCGCTCCCCAGTAGACAGGGGGGATCGAGTTCCGCGCCTTCATGGTGCGGATATGGCTCTCAGGCAGGCCGAGCAGTTCCGCCAGCGGCTCAAAGCCGATGCTGTCGATGAGGTCAGAAAATGGCTTGTCGTCGCGCATGGTTCAATGTCGCTACACTGAGTAGCGAGTCAAGTCAATACGGCATGTAGCTGTTTGTCCGCTACGTTGTGTGCCGATGGACCGCGAAGTGGAAATCCGAAAACGCCAGGGGGAGCGACTGCGCGCGGCGAGGATCGCGGCAGGATACCGGTCGGCGCGCGACGCCGCGTTATCAAACGGCTGGCCGGAAAGCTCCTATCGCGCCCATGAAGGCGGCACGCGGACAATCGGGCAGGATGATGCGGACCGGTATGCGCGTCGCTTCGTGGCAGCCGGAGCAAGAGTTTCGGCCCGGGATATCCTGTTTGGGGATCTCGATGATGCGCTCACAGCGCCGGCCGCGACCGTCCCTCTGGTCGGCTACGTCGGCGCCGGCGCCGAGACCTATTTCTTCAACGGCGACCAGGGCGAGCTGGGGCGGGTCGAGGCGCCAGACGGCGCCGGGCCGAGCACCGTCGCGGTGGAGATCCGCGGCGACAGCCTCGGCGCCTTCTTCAACAACTGGCTGGTCTTCTACGACGACGTGCGCCGGCCGATCACGCCGGACCTGATCGGCCGCCTCTGCATCGTCGGCCTGCCCGACGATCGCGTGCTCATCAAGAAGGTGCAGCGCAGTCGCACCCGCGGGCTCTTCCACCTTCTCTCGCAATTCGAGCCGCCGATCCTGGACGTCCCGGTCGAGTGGGCCGCCAAGGTGAAAAGCATGGTGCCGAAATGAAAGATGTGGGGCGAAAGACTATCACATGCCCGCGGTGCGGGGCGGTGGCAGATATGTCGGCGAGTGGCGCCTTCGTTGCTCTCCGAGATGGCGAGGCGACAAAGTGCCTGGCCCCCGATGGATTTCAGGGGTGCCCACACCTTGCGGCCGAGGTGCTTTCCAAATCTAGGAAGCTGCCGTCCGGAAAGTAGGTTCGGGCCGGGTGGCGTAGCGGTTCTCCTCGCTCCCACGCGCCCACATCACTCGCCACCAGGATCGTGACGCTGCCCTTCGGGTAACGGTCCGGAAGGTGCCCTGCATAGCGTTCAGCCATCGTCTGCGGCAATGCGAGCGCGGGTGTGACCGCCAGCACGGCGCACCCTGCAACGAATTCCCTCCGGTTTTTCACCGCCTTCCGTCTCCCCTGAGCCGCCGGCCGGCGGGCGCTCGACTCTTCACCGAGTCGCACTCAACATTTGCGGACTCGCAGCCCCAGGGCTCGAACCCATTGGGTCCAGGGGCACCATCAGAAGGGGCATACTCGTGTCAGAAGAGATCGAGAAGAAAAAGCTCGAAGCTTTGCAACGAATTGCAGACAATCTGTCTCGCATATCGCTCGAGCTTTCGAACATCAAGGTGATTGTTCAGAGCCTCCCGAAACGATGAACTCGTAGATGCTTCTCGCCCGAGCAATGATCACCTCCGACGGCTCGCCTCCGCCGGAGGTGAAGCGTGCGCTCAACTCGACCGCCTCGACACGCAATCGTTCTGCCCGCTCCCGATCGCTGATCTCGGACCCGTTACGACCATCCATCGCTTCTCTCCTCCCCTGAGCCGCCGGCCGGCGGGCGCTCGACTCGCCGCCCTCGGCGGTCGACACTTCCAATGCGGGCCGGGGTGAGTCCCGCCGGTCGCGACGGCAGGCTCCTCACCCCGAACCCCGCATCCCACGGCCCTGAAGAGCATGGCCGGCGGCGCGACGCTGCTGGCCGGCCACGTCAGGGGCGCGACGTGGGGCCGCCCGAAGCGATGCTAGCTCGCGGAGGGCGGGCCGATGCGCCCGTGAACGGCGGCTCATTCGTTCGACGGGACGTAAGACGCAACCCGAAAGGGTCGCGCCGGCGTGACCCGGAGGGCTGGCCCGATGAGGCCGACAATCCGAGTCCAAGTCACGATCAAGCTCGATCTCGCCCAGATCCTTTTCGGGGTCGCGGCGATCATCGCAGCCTTGACGTGACGGGAGGGGGTCCGGGCAACCGGGCCCCCGTTTTCGTTCCGGCGACATGCCGGCGGCCGCAGGAATCAGCCGGCTCACCTCGAAAGATCGTCCCGATAGGCGCGACCGATATAGGGGGCGACGATATCGTTCATCCGGTCGACTTCGTCGACTGCCAGCCTCTCGAAAACCGGCAGCTTCGGCCGAAGACGGTGATTGATCCGAAGCGCCACCAAATCGTCCGGCCGGATCAGGTGATCGACGATTGCAAGGCCTGCCTGCACCAAATCCTGCTGCAAGACCGAGGTCGACCACCGACCCGGCTCGGCGAGGTTCATGGTCTCCGCCCTGAACACCCAATAGGCAAGCAAATCGGCCGCCTGAAGTGCCCCTGCGTCGCGTTTGCCCTTGAAGGTGAGGCAGATCAGGGCTCCGCGCCACCTGAAATCCGGATCGTGCTTCGTCTCCGAGTAGACGCGCGCCGCGTCGCCGACATTGCGGTGCCCGTCTTCGAGGACGAAGCAGATCTTTCCGTCCGGATGCCGGCGCCGATGCAGGCTCGCCATCGAGCGCAGCACCGACCGGAAGCAGAGCGCGTAGCGCGAATCCAGCCGCTCCCGCCGTGCGGCGGGCGGCGTCTGGTAGAGTTCGAGGTAATCGCGCTCGTAGAGCACGGTCTTCGTCGCGAACAGATCGCGCTCTTGGAGCACGTAGAGGATGTCGGCCCACAGCCGCTTCACCTGCTCGCGGGTCCAGCCGCGGTGCTCTTTCTGACGGTGGAACAGGTGCTTGGCGTGGACGTGAGTGAGGCCGTAGGCGCGCAGCACCTTCGCCCACTCGATCTCCAGTCTCGCCCACTCCTCGGTCCGGCCGGCGAACCCGGCAATCACCGTCAGCGGGGACGCCCCGTGTGTCCCGCTCTCGTCGTAATAGGCCGCCAGCGGCAAGAACGTCGCCTCCAGAGGGTTGGAGGCGAACAGTAGCATCGCCAAGCGGCCGGTCGAAGTGCGATTCAGGAGCGCCGACAGGGCGGCAGGGGGTGAGACCGACATGGCTGTAGGATAGCGCGCGCGGCGGGCGAGGCAAGGGCGAACGGCCAAAATCGCTACATCATGTATTGACTGACTTCGCTACATAGCGTAGCGTCTCTCCATCAACCGATGGAGAGCCCGATGGCCTTTTCCGTTTCCAATGTGTCCCGTGTCTCCGCCGAGTTCCACGACATCTCGCGCCGTGACCCCTACGGGCTCTCGTCCGCGGACGCCTACCGGCTGACGTTCATCAACCTGCGCTTCGCCGGAGACCTCGGCACGTTCACGCCGCTGATGGTCTCGTTCAACGGCGAAGCCGGCGCCGCCTACGCCCGCGGCCTCGCCGACGCGATCAACGCGTTCAACCGCTCCTTCTTCTGCGAGGCCGAGGCCGAGATCGCCCCGGCCGCCGCTGCGGAGTGATCGGGATGAACACCGTCAGCAATCCCGATCAGACCGGTACGGCCGAAGTCAAGACCGTCGTCGCCTACAAAGGCTTCGACAATCAGCTCTGCTGCCGCGGCTATCAGTTCGAGGTCGGCCGGACCTACGAGCACGTTGGTAAAGTCGAGGCCTGCGCCTCCGGCTTTCACGCCTGCGAACACCCGCTCGATGTGTTCAGCTATTACGCGCCGGCCGGCAGCCGCTTCGCCGAGGTGACTCTCGGTGGTGAGATGGACAGCAACGACAGCGATACGAAGATCGCTGCGGCGAAGATCACGATCGACGTCGAACTGTCGATCGGGGACCTCGTGAAGCGCGCCTGGGACTATGTCTGGTCGCGCGCCGTGCTGGCGCCCGGCAGTGAGGCCACTGGCGATCGGGGCGCGGCCTCCGCCACCGGCGATCGGGGCGCGGCCTCCGCCACCGGCAATCGGGGCGCGGCCTCCGCCACTGGCAATTGGGGCGCGGCCTCCGCCACTGGCGATTGGGGCGCGGCCTCCGCCACTGGCTATCAGGGCGCGGCCTCCGCCACTGGCAATTGGGGCGCGGCCTCCGCCACTGGCGATTGGGGCGCGGCCTCCGCCACCGGCAATTGGGGCGCGGCCTCCGCCACTGGCGATTGGGGCGCGGCCTCCGCCACTGGCTATCAGGGCGCGGCCTCCGCCACTGGCAATTGGGGCGCGGCCTCCGCCACTGGCGATTGGGGCGCGGCCTCCGCCACCGGC
>NZ_AKZI01000067.1 GCF_000293785.1 Rhodovulum sp. PH10
CGGCTCCGGCCGCGCCGCCGGCGGCACCACCGGCAGCCCCGCCGCCCGCGCCGCCGCCCGCCCCGCCGCCGCCGCTTCCTCCGCCGCTCTGAGCGGCGGCCATGGTCGAGGCTCCTGCAAGCAGAACGGCCGCCAGAACGGCGGCCGGAAGAGAGGTTTTTCGCATCGTTCGCTCCCGTACGGATGTCGTCTCACCGGCCCAAGTCGGTGGCACGGCAAGGGTTCCGCGGAACGACCGGAACAGCGGGAGGAGGGACGGCCTTGGTGCGGGCACGCTCAGGTGGCGCGGCCGTCGGCCTCCACCGTCATCGCGTTGCCCCGCCACTCGAACGAGGAGCCGAGCAAGCCGTCGACCCACAGCGCGGGGATCAGAAGATCGCGCAGCAGCGCCTGTGCCGGATACCAGCGCGACAGGTGCCAGCCGGCGGCGCGGGCGAGCAGCGCCTCGGCGGCGTACCAGGCGCCGGCGAACACCACCAGGATCGGCACCACCGGCACGTCGAGCCCGGCCGCGACGATCGCCAGCATCACCGTCGGCAGCACGATGCCGCTGGCGATCTCCGGCAGGAAGAACTGGGGAAAGCACGCCCGCCGCAGCCGCGCCCAGCGCGACTGCCGCCGCCACACCTCGAGCATCCGGCGCCGGCCGAGCGGCTGCTCGAACGGCGCGTCGACCAGCCGGACCTCGAGGCCGGCGGCGCGCACGATCTTGGTCGAGGCGGCGTCCTCGGCGACGTCGAGGCCGAGCGCCTTGATTCCGCCGGCGGCCTCCAACACCTCGCGGCGCCAGAACATCGTCTTGCCCTGGGCGAAGCCGAACCCGACGGTGTCGGCGGTGTATTGCGCACGAGCCTGATAGGTGTTGAGGAACGCGCACTCCACCTCGGCCCAGAAGCCGTCCGGCCGGCTGCCGACCGGCGGCGCGCAGACCAGCCCGCTGCCGGGCCGGAAAGCGTCCTGCAGGCGCTGCAGATAGTCGCGCGGCATCAGCACGTTCGAATCGGCGATCGCGATCAGCTGATGGCGCGCGGCGGTCCAGCCCTTGACGCAGTTGTTGAGCTTGGGGTTGCTGCTGACGCGATCGTTGCCGATCAGGAGCCGCGCCTCGACGTGAGGATGCTCCGCCATCAGCGCCTTCACCACCGGGATCACCGGATCGCTCGGCGAGGCGACGCAGAACAGAATCTCGTAGCGGGGATAGTCGAGCGTGAAGGTCGAGCGCAGCGTCTCCTCGATGAAATTCTCGAGGCCGCACACCGGTCTCACGATCGACACCGGCGGCGCGTCGGGGCGCGCCGGCACGGGATTGGCGGGCGCGCGGCAACGGGTCGCGGCCGTGATCACGCTGAACACGTGCACGAGCGTGGCGAGGCCGCAGATCGCGGCGGCAATGGCGATGAAAATGCTCATTACCGGCGACTACTATGCGACTTTGACGGTACCATGACAGTGATCTCGTCCGTTCGACGCACGCCCTCCCGTCACCTCCTGTCATCGAAACGCAACAGGACTCTGCCACAAGCCGCCCCATGTTCGATCCATTGCGAAAAGAGGGGCGGGGCGTGACGGAGATCGAATTACGGCGGTTCCGCACGCTGTTCATCTCGGACGTTCATCTCGGCACCCGCGGCTGTCAGGCCGACCGGCTGCTCGACTTTTTGCGCGTCCACGACGCCGACACGATCTATCTGGTCGGCGACATCGTCGACGGCTGGCATCTGAAATCGAGCTGGTACTGGCCGCAGGCGCACAACGACGTGGTCCAGAAGTTCTTGCGCAAGAGCCGCAAGGGCGCGCGCCTCGTCTATGTGCCGGGCAATCACGACGAGTTCCTGCGTGATTATTACGGCACTCATTTCGGCGGCATCGAGGTCGTCGAGCACGCCGTCCATGTCGGGCCGACCGGCAAGAAGTATCTGGTCATCCACGGCGATCTGTTCGACCTCGTGGTCTCCCACGCGCGCTGGCTGGCGCTCTTGGGCGACAAGGCCTACGACCTCGCGATCACCGTCAACCGGCTGTGGAACGGCCTCACCCGCCGGCTCGGCTTCAATTACTGGTCCTTCTCGAAATGGGCCAAGCTGAAGGTGAAGAACGCCGTCAACTACATCGGCGACTTCGAGCGGGCGCTCGCCGCC
Source organism: Rhodovulum sp. PH10 (assembly GCF_000293785.1). Lineage (GTDB taxonomy): Bacteria > Pseudomonadota > Alphaproteobacteria > Rhizobiales > Xanthobacteraceae > Rhodoplanes. The sequence goes on from NZ_AKZI01000067.1 coordinate 2,139, forward strand.
GAGGCGCAGCACCACGGCGTCGAGGGCGTCATCTGCGGCCACATTCACCATGCCGTGATGCACGACGGCTACGGCACCCATTACATCAACTGTGGTGACTGGGTCGAAAGCTGCACCGCGGTGGCCGAGCACTTCGACGGCCGTTTCGAGATCATCACCTGGACCCGTCAGGAAGAGCGGCACCGTCAGGAAACCGCGCCGGTCGCCGCACAGGCCGCTTGACGCCGTCGCAGACGCACCCCCAAATCGTTTCACGATCAGGTCCGGCCCGTCCACGTCATCCGGAGGACTCATGTCCAAGTCGTCGCGCGACGGCGCGTTCGCCGATCCCGACCGTCATGTGATGGAGAAGGCATACGCCCGCTGGGCGCCGCTCTACGACGCGGTGTGCGGGCCGATCTTCGAGAGCGGGCGGCGCGCCGCCGCCGCCGCGGCCCGCTCGGTCGGTGGCCGCATTCTCGAGGTCGGGGTCGGCACCGGCCTGTCGTTCGCCGATTACGACGCGAGCTGTGAGATCGTCGGCATCGACATGTCGGCGCCGATGGTTTCGAAGGCGCTCGACCGCCTCGCCACCGGGCAGTTTCCTCACGTCAAGTCCGTGATGGTGATGGACGCGAGCGACCTCGCCTTCGCCGACGGCACGTTCGACTGCGTGGTCGCGCAGTTCGTGATCACGCTGGTGGCCGATGCCGAGCGGGTGCTCGACGAATGCGCCCGCGTGGTCCGGCCGGGCGGCGAGATCATTCTGGTCAATCACCTTTATTCCGAGCGCGGCCTGACCGCGGCGATCGAGCGGCTGTTCGCAAGGCCCGCCCGCGCGCTCGGCCTGCGGCCCGAGTTTCCGTTCGCGCGGCTCGCCGCCTGGGCCAATGCGCACGGCGGCGTGGCGCTGGTCGAGCGCCGGCCGATCAAGCCGCTCGGCGTCTATACCCTGGTGCGCTTCCGCCGCCTCGCCGCGGTGCAGGCCGAAGCCGCCGAATAGGGGGGACTCGTCCCGGGGGGACTCGTCCCTCTTTTGTGGTGCATCACTGCTGCGGCTCGCCGAGGGGCGCCGCCGCGCGTCTTGACAGTCGAGCCGCCGACGCCATGCTCCCAAAGGTCGTGGAGCGTGGCCATGGCAAACGATTCGGCGAAGAGCCTCTCGGCGAAGGCGGTCGTCTTCATCAGCTACAGCCGCAAGGACGAGCCGGAGCCGCCGGGCGACGGCGAGGTCGCGTGGCTCACTTACGTGCAGTCCCATCTCGCGCCGGCGGTGAAGCGCGGCATCTTCGACATCTTCACCGACCAGGACATGGAGATCGGCACCGACTGGCGAAAGGTGATCGGCCAAAAGCTCGACACGTGCGACATCTGCGTGCTGCTCGCCTCGCGCCACTCGCTCGCCTCCGACTTCATCCTGGACGTCGAGATCGCCCGGCTGCTCGCGCGCCAGAAGGCGGAGGGCACGCCGATCCTGCCGATTCTCGTCTCCGCGGTGTCGAAGGTGACCACGCCCGAATGGGTGTGGGCGCTGAACGTCCGTCCCAAGGGTTTGAAGCCGCTCGCGCTGTTTCCCCCCGCCGAGCGCGACGCGGTGATGGCGGAGATCGTCGACGAGATCGCCGGCATCACCACGGCGATCGCCGCAAAAAAGCGCGAGCGGGAGGATCTGCCCGACCTCGCCGCGAAGAGCTTCGAGATCGATCGGCTGCGAAAAGGCTTGCGTGGCGAGGTGGAGGCGGCGATCGCCCGGCAGGCGGACGTCTTCCGCCAAGAAAAGTTCGATTGGGGAAAGCCGGTCGGCTCGCGAAAACTGTCCGACCACGAGGGCGCCGAGTTCTTGCGCGATGCGGGAGTTTGGGGGCGCGACGTCGAGCTTTTGGCGGCCGCGCGCGACTGCGGTGGCGACCCGGTGGCGCTCGGGTTTCTGGCGAGCGGGCTCACAGAAAAGTTTTTCGGCGACGTGCGGCGCCGGCACGCCGTCCTGCCGCGGGGGTGAGGGGAAAGGCCGCCCGCCCGACGCGGTGCCGAATTGTGCGCGGCCGGCGATGGACCGGAACCGGCCGATCCGCGTTGCGTCTCCATGATCCGAACGATTCGCGCAGCCGACACACCGAACGCCCCCACTGCCGCCGAGCCCCCCGGACCGGATTCGCCCCGGCCCGATGCCCCCAGGCGCGCCCCTCCCGGCCCGGATGCGCCCACCCCGGACAGCCCCGCGCCGGATGCCCCGACCCCGAGCACGCCGGGGCCGGCCTCACCGCGCCCCGACGCGCCGAGGCCCGACCCGAGGCCCGATCTTCCGCCGCCGGTGGCGCCGGACGTGCCGTCGCCCGAGGGGCCGAACGTGCCGTCGAGCCCGAACGAGGTGCCGGGCACCCCGCCGCCCGGCGTGCCGCCGCAGCCCTCCGAGACGCCGCCGGCGCGGCCGGCCGAGGTGCCCTCGCAGCCGGGACCGATGTCGCCCACCGAGGCGCCGCCGCCGGCGCCCTCGGAGGCGCCGACCCGGATGCCGTCCGAAGCCCCGCCCGGCATGCCGTCGGAAGTGCCGCCGGCGAGCGTGCCCGAGCAGCCGGGGCCGCTGCCGACGGAAATTCCCGCCCGGTAGCGATCCGGCGTTCCTGGGGCAGGAGAGGGAAAAGCGCGGAGGGCAGGGCGGGGGACATCCGGCCGCTGCCCGTCTCGCGCATCCCGATGCACGGTTTCCCGGCGGGGCGGCGCAGGCTAGGGTGCGGCCCCAACGAGAAGAGCCGCCGGCGGAAAAAGAACCGGGCGGCGCAACCGGTCCTGCCCATGCGACAGTATCTCGATTTGATGGCCCGCATCCTGGCGGACGGCGTGGAGAAGCGCGACCGCACCGGCACCGGCACGCGCTCGGTGTTCGGCCACCAGATGCGCTTCGACCTCTCGGCCGGCTTCCCGCTGGTCACCACCAAGAAGCTGCACCTGAAGTCGATCGTCCACGAGCTTCTGTGGTTCCTCGCCGGCGACACCAATGTGCGGTATCTGAACGAGCACGGCGTGACGATCTGGGACGAGTGGGCCGACGAGCATGGCGATCTCGGCCCGGTCTATGGCCGCCAGTGGCGCTCCTGGCCGACGCCGGACGGTAAGAGCATCGACCAGATCGCCGAGGTGCTCGCCACCTTGAAGCGCGACCCCGATTCGCGGCGCATCCTGGTCACCGCCTGGAATCCGGCCGAGCTGTCGCAGATGGCGCTGTCGCCCTGCCACTGCCTCTTCCAGTTCTACGTGGCGGAGGGAAAGCTCTCGTGCCAGCTCTACCAGCGCTCGGCCGACGTGTTTTTGGGCGTCCCCTTCAACATCGCCTCCTACGCGCTCCTGACGCTGATGGTGGCGCAGGTGACCGGGCTTCAAGCGGGCGACTTCGTCCACACGTTCGGCGACGCCCACCTCTATCTCAACCATCTGGAGCAGGCGCGCCTGCAGCTCTCCCGCACGCCGCGGCCCTTGCCGACGCTGCGGCTCGATCCGTCGGTGACCGACCTGTTCGCCTTCCGCTACGAGCACGTCTCGCTCGAGAACTACGATCCGCATCCGCACATCAAGGCGGCGGTCGCGGTGTGAACCTCGCCGCCGGCATGGTGAACGAATTTTTGCTACGCTCTCCCGCCGGCCCGCGCGCCCCGCGAGCCGACCCGAGCCACCCGACCGAGCCACCCGATCCGAGCCCCTTGGATTCCGCATGACCCGCATTCCTCTCGTTCTCGTCGCGGCGGTCGCCGACAACGGCGTGATCGGCAAGGACGGCACCATGCCGTGGCACCACCGGTCGGACCTCGAGCGCTTCAAGGCGCTCACCATGGGGCATCCGGTGGTGATGGGCCGAAAGACCTTCCACGCGATCGGCAGGCCGTTGCCCGGCCGCACCTCGATCGTCGTCACCCGCGATCCCGCCTTCACCGCCGCGGGGGTGGTGGCGACGCCGAATCTGCCGGTGGCGCTGGCGGTGGCGCGCGGCGACGCGCTGCGGCGGGGGGCTTTCGCGATCATGCTGATCGGCGGCGGCTCGCTCTATGCCGAGGCGATGTACATCGCCGACCGGCTGGAGATCACCCGTATCCACATGCGGCCGGAGGGTGATACCGTCTTTCCCGAAATCGAGTCCGCCGTCTGGCGGGAGACCGCGAGAATAGACCACGAGAAAGGCCCGCAGGACGACGCGGCTTTCACCTGTTGTACCTACGAGCGCATTCCTCGACTGCGCGGATGAGCCGCGGGCGCGGCAAGTCCGCGCGTTGAAACCGGGGTTGGTTTCCGATAACCGAGTTCACATCTCAGCGAAAAGCTCCGGCCGGGAGCCGGCGAGTGGGCGCGTCGGGAGAACACCGGCCGTCGGTCGAACAGAAAGGCTGTATTCATGCCGTGGAGCAATCAGGGTGGCGGACCCTGGGGATCGGGCCCCAAGGGCCCTTGGGGCTCGGGGCCGCAGTCGTCGGGTCCGACCCCGCCCGATCTCGAAGAGTTGCTGCGTCGTAGCCAGGACAAGCTCCGGCGCGTGCTGCCGGGCGGCAGCCTGGGCGGCAAGGGCATCGCCCTTCTGGTCGCCGGCGCGGTGGTCTTGTGGGGCCTGTCCGGCTTCTACCGGGTCGAGCCCGACGAGCTCGGTGTCGTCATGCGCTTCGGCCAGTACGTGCGCGACGCCAAGCCCGGCCTCAACTACCATCTGCCGTATCCGATCGAGACCGTGCTCACCCCGCAGGTCACCCGCGTGAAGCGGGTCGACGTCGGCATGCGCCTCGTCGAGGACATGCGGCGCGGCAACACGATGCGCGACGTCCCCGAGGAGAGCCTGATGCTCACCGGCGACGAGAACATCGTCGACGTCGACTTCACGGTGCTGTGGCTGATCAAGCCGACCGGCGGCGCCGCGCAATACCTGTTCAACATCCAGAATCCCGAGGGCACCGTGAAGGCGGTGGCCGAGAGCGCGATGCGCGAGGTGATCGGCCGCTCCGAGATCCAGCCGATCCTCACCGGCGCGCGCCAGACCATCGAGACCGCGGTGCACGAGCTGATGCAGCGCACCCTCGACAGCTACGGGGCGGGCGTGCAGATCGCCCAGGTGCAGCTGCAGAAGGTCGACCCGCCGAGCCAGGTGATCGACTCGTTCCGCGACGTGCAGGCGGCCCGCGCCGACCTCGAGCGCGCCCAGAACGAGGCGCAGACCTACGCCAACCGGGTGGTGCCGGAGGCGCGCGGTCGCGCCGCCCAGATCACCCAGGCGGCCGAAGCCTATCGCGAGCAGACGGTCGCCGAGGCGCGCGGCCAGGCGGGCCGCTTCGACAAGATCTACGAGGAGTACCGCAAGGCCCCCGAGATCACCCGCGAGCGCCTCTATCTCGAAACGATGGAGCGGCTGTTCGGCGGCACCGACAAGATCATCATCGATCCGGCCACCGGCGCCGGGCAGGGCGGCACGCCCGTGGTGCCCTACATCAATCTCGACGATCCGAGCCGGCGCCAGGCGCCGCAGCCGCAGTCGTCGTCGCGCGCGCAGGCAGGAGCCACCCGATGAAGACCGGCATCGTGAGCGGCATCGTCGCCGTCGTCGTCGTGCTGGCGCTGATCGTCGGCTACGCCTCGGTGTTCACCGTCTACCAGACCCAGCAGGCGCTGGTGGTCCGCCTCGGCGATCCCAAGCGGATCGTCACCGAGCCCGGCCTCCACTTCAAGGTGCCGCTGGTCGACAACGTGATCTATGTCGACAAGCGTATTCTCGACCTGGAGAACCCGGCCCAGGAGGTGATCGCCGCCGACCAGAAGCGGCTCGTGGTGGACGCCTTCGCCCGCTACAAGATCACCGATCCGCTGCGCTTCTATCAGGCGGTCAACTCGGTCGACGGGGCGAACTCGCGGCTCGCGACGCTGCTCAACGCGGCGCTGCGCCGCGTGCTCGGCGAGGCGACGCTCACCCACGTGGTGCGCGACGAGCGCGCCGAGCTGATGGGCCGCGTCCAGGCGCAGCTCGACCGCGAGGCGAAGGCGTTCGGCATCAATGTCATCGACGTGCGCATCCGCCGTGCCGACCTGCCGGAGCAGAACAGCCAGGCGGTCTATCAGCGGATGCAGACCGAGCGCCAGCGCGAGGCGGCCGAGTTCCGCGCCCAGGGCTCTCAGCGCGCCCAGGAGATCCGGGCCCGCGCCGACCGCGACGTCACCGTGCTGGTCGCCGAGGCGACCTCGCAGGCCGAGCAGACGCGAGGCGAAGGCGACGCCACCCGCAACCGCATTTTTGCGGAGGCGTTCGGCAAGGACCCCGACTTCTTCACCTTCTACCGCTCGATGCAGGCCTACGAGGCGGGCATGAAGCCGGGCGACACCCGCTTCCTGCTGCGGCCGGACTCGGAGTTCTTCCGCTACTTCGGCGGCTCGCACGGGCGCCAGGGGGCGGCCGCCGCCGCTCCGTCGTCGGCGCCGTCCTCGGCGCCGGCGCGCACCACCGGTGCGTCGCCCGCCAAACCCGCTCCGGCCGGCAGCGCCGGCCAGGCGTCGCCCGCACAGGCATCGCCTGCACCGGCATCGTCGGCACAAGGGTCGCCGGCTCCGGCCGCGCCTCCCGCGGCGGCTCCCGCCCAGTGAGCGGCGCACCGTTCGCGCGCTCGCCGCGGGGCGGGCGCGATCGCGGTATCCTCGTCGGGACGGCCCCTCGCGGCCGTCCCGACGTCGTTCGGGCGTCCCGGCCATGACCACCTTCCTCGTCGCGCTCGGCCTCGTCTTCGTCATCGAGGGGCTTTTTTGCGCCGCCGCACCGCACGCGGCACGCCGCGCCGCGCTGATGATGGTGGAAACACCCGAGCAGGCGCTCAGGGTGATCGGGATCGTCGGCGCGGTCGCCGGCGTCGGCTTGATCTGGCTGGTCCGTCAATTATCCTGAGCCGGAAGGCGAGCCGCCATTCCGCCCCAATCCGACCGTAATGGCGCGAGCCGCGCGTGCCCCGCCGGCCGCCGACAGCCGTTTCCGAGCCGGTCGCGACAGTGGTCGCGATCAACCGTCCTCCCAGGAGATCGCCAGGCCATGGCCGCCGCCCAATCGTTCGATCGCTCCCGCCGGACCCGCCGCCTGCCGGCGGCCGCACTGCTCGCCGCGGTGCTTCTGGCGGGCGTCGCCGGCGCGCCGACGCCGGTTCTCGCGCGCGGGCCGGAGGCGATCGCCGACGTCACCGAGCAGGTGATGGACGCGGTCGTCAACATCTCCACCTCGCAGACCGTCGAGGCGCACGGCAATGCGGTGCCGAACCTGCCGCCGGGCTCGCCGTTCGAGGAGTTCTTCGAGGAGTTCTTCAAGAAGCGGCGCGGCCAGGACGGCGAGACCGGCCCGCGCGAGCGCGCACCCCGCCGGGTCAACTCGCTCGGCTCCGGATTCGTGATCGACCCGTCCGGCATCGTCGTGACCAACAATCACGTGATCTCGGACGCCGACGAGGTCAATGTCATCCTCAACGACGGCACCCGCCTCAAGGCGGAGATTCTCGGCCGCGACAAGGAGATCGACCTCGCGGTGCTGAAGGTGAAGTCGGACAAGCCGCTCAAGGCGGTGGCGTTCGGCGATTCCGACCGGCTGCGGATCGGCGAGTGGGTGATCGCCATCGGCAACCCGTTCAGCCTCGGCGGCACGGTCACCGCCGGCATCGTCTCGGCGCGCAACCGCGACATCAATTCCGGCCGCTACGACAACTACATTCAGACCGACGCGGCGATCAATCGCGGCAATTCGGGCGGGCCGCTCTTCAATCTCGACGGCCAGGTGGTCGGCATCAACACCGCGATCATCTCGCCGTCCGGCGGCTCGATCGGCATCGGCTTCGCGGTGCCCTCCAAGACCGCGATGCCGGTGATCGACCAGCTGCGCAAGTACGGCGAGACCCGGCGCGGCTGGCTCGGCGTGCGCATCCAGCAGGTGACCGACGACATCGCCGAAAGCCTCGGCATGAAGGCGGCGCGTGGCGCGCTGGTCGCCGGCGTCGACGAGAAGGGCCCGGCAAAACCCGCCGGCATCGAGTCGGGCGACGTGATCGTCTCGTTCGACGGCAAGGACATCAAGGAGATGCGCGACCTGCCGCGGATCGTCGCCGAGACGCCGGTCGGCAAGGACGTCGAGGTGACGGTGCTGCGCAACGGCAAGGAGGAGCGCAAGACCGTCAAGCTCGGCCGCCTCGAGGACGGCGAGAAGCAGGCGGCGCTGGAGAAGGGCAAGGACGGCGACAAGCTCGAGCAGAAGTCGGTGGTGCAGTCGACCCTCGGGCTCGACCTCGCCGACCTCAACGACACGCTGCGCCAGCGCTACAAGATCAAGGATTCGGTGAAGGGCGTGGTGATCACCTCGGTCGACGCGGGCTCCGCCGCCGCCGAGAAGCGCCTCAACGCCGGCGACGTGATCGTCGAGGTGTCGCAGGAGGCGGTCGCCACCGCCGCCGACGTGAAGAAGCGGATCGACCAGCTCGAGAAGGACGGCCGCCGCTCGGCGCTGCTGCTGATCGCCAATGCCGACGGCGATCTGCGCTTCGTCGCGCTGTCGCTGAAGTAGCGGGGGCGGCGTCGCGGCGGCGGTTCCGGATCCGCTGCGAGGCGGTGAACTCTGGCCTCGATCCTCATCCCGAGGACCCGCCCCTCGGGTCCGCGCTTCGCGCGGCCCGAGGGCAGGCTCCGGCGGCGTCTCGAAGGACGAGGCCCCGACCGTTATCTCCCATTCTGCCTGCGACGGGCCAACTGCCGCAGGCCGTCGAAATCGCCGGCGATCAGTGCCTGCTTCTTCGCTCGCGACCAGCCCTTCACTTGCCGCTCGGCCGCGATCGCATCGGTGATCCGATCGAAGGATTGCGAATAGACGAGCTTCACCGGCCGCCGGGTCGCCGTGTACCCGTCGAACGCTCCGGCTCGGTGCTCGGAGATCCGCGTGTCGAGGTCGGTTCGCGTCGTGCCGGTGTAGTAGGATCCGTCGACGCATTCCAGGATGTAGAGCCACGCGCCCATCCGGGCCTCATCCTTCGAGACGCCCGCTCACGCGGGCTCCTCAGGATGAGGGGAAAGCGCAGCGGTTCGCAACAACAAACCACTTCGTTCCCGGAAGGTGCGGCAAGCGCTGTTTTCCTTCCTCGTCCTGAGGAGCACTCCGTAGGAGTGCGTCTCGAAGGACGAGGGTACGGCGATGCCGATCGCGAAACGCCGTGCCCTTGAGTCATCACACCGGCTTCAGAAGCACGTGCTTCTTCTTGCCGAGCGACAGCTTGATCACCCCTTCGGCGGTGAGGTCGCGGGCGGTCAGCGTCGCCTTCTCGTCGGTCACCGTCGCGTCGTTCACCTTGAGCCCGCCGGCCTTGACCTGGCGGCGCGCCTCGCCGTTGGAGGCGACCAGGCCGGTCGTTTGCGCGAAGGCGGTGAGCACGCCGAGCCCGCCGTCGAGATCGGCCTTGGCGATCTCCACGGTCGGCAGCGTCGCGGCGAGCGCGCCTTCCTCGAACGTTTTTCGCGCGGTCTCGGCGGCCTGGTCGGCTGCCGCGCGGCCGTGCATCAGCGCGGTCGCCTCGGTCGCCAATACCTTCTTCGCCTCGTTGATCTCCGAGCCGCCGAGCGCGGCGAGTTTTTCGATTTCGTCGAGCGGCAGCGTGGTGAACAGCTTCAGGAACCGCACGACGTCGCCGTCCTCGGTGTTGCGCCAGAACTGCCAATAGTCGTAGGGGCTCAGCATCTCCGCATCGAGCCACACCGCGCCCGCCGCGGTCTTGCCCATCTTTGCGCCGGACGCCGTCGTCAGCAGCGGGCAGGTCAGCGCGTAGAGCGGATGCGTGCCCATCCGCCGGCCGAGATCGATGCCGTTGACGATGTTGCCCCACTGGTCGGAGCCGCCCATCTGCAGGTTGCAGCCGGTGCGCCGGGCCAGCTCGACGAAATCGTAGGACTGCAGGATCATGTAGTTGAACTCGATGAAGGAGAGCTCCTGCTCGCGCTCGAGGCGCAGCTTCACCGAGTCCATCGTCAGCATGCGGTTGACCGAGAAGTGCCGGCCGACGTCGCGCAGCATCTCGATGTAGTTGAGCCCGGCGAGCCACTCGGCATTGTCCATCATCAGCGCGTCGGACGCGCCGTCGCCGAACGTCAGGAACTTGGAGAACGTCTTCTTGATGCTCTCCTTGTTGGCGTCGATCTGCTCGTAGGTGAGAAGTTTTCGCGTCTCGTCGCGGCCCGAGGGGTCGCCGACGCGGGTGGTGCCGCCGCCCATCAGCGCGATCGGCTTGTTGCCGGTCTGCTGGAGCCAGTGCAGCATCATGATCGTGTTGAGGTGGCCGACATGCAGCGAGGAGGCCGTGCAGTCGTAGCCCACGTACGAGATCACCCGCTCGTCGCGCGCGAGCGCGTCGAGACCGGCGGCATCCGACACCTGGTGGATGTAGCCGCGGCTCTCGAGGACGCGGAGGAATTCCGACTCGTACGTGCTCATGACCCTCGTCCTTGCTGCGGGAAGAACCGGGAGCCCCGTGTCCGGCGGCGGGCCGGACCCGGCAGGGACGGAGCGCCCTCGTCCCGGTTGCGGCGGTGGTGTATCAGGTCCACCGGCGAATTCAAATCCGAGGGCGAATCATGGCGGTCGGGCGGGCGATCGGTCCAGCGGGCGAGCGGACGGCGCGGCGGGCGATCGGGCTGATGAGCGGCACCTCGCACGACGGCATCGACGTCGCGCTGCTCGAGACCGACGGCGAGCGCATTTTCTCGTTCGGCCCGACCGGATACCGGCCGTACTCCGACAGCGAGCGCGGGCTGTTGCGCGAGGCGTTCGCCGCCGCGACGACGCTCGCCGACCGCTCCGCCCGTCCGGGCCTTTTGGCGGCGGCCGAGGATCTCGTCACCACCGCGCACGCGATCGCGGTCGCGACCTTTCTCGGCGACAACGGGCTCACTCCGGCAGACGTCGACGTGGTCGGCTTCCACGGTCAGACCGTGCTGCATCGGCCGGAGCGCCGGCTGACCGTGCAGATCGGCGACGGCGCCGCGCTCGCCCGCCGGCTCGGCATCCCGGTGGTGTACGACTTTCGCGCCGCCGACGTCGCCGCGGGCGGGCAGGGGGCGCCGCTGGTGCCGGTGTTTCACCGCGCGCTCGCCGCGACGGTCGCTCGGCCGCGCCCGTTGGCGGTGCTCAATCTCGGCGGCGTCGCCAACGTCACCTTCGTCGGACCCGACGACGGGCAGATGCTCGCCTGCGACACCGGGCCGGGCAACGCGCTGATCGACGATTTTCTGCGCGCTCGCACCGGCGCGCCGTTCGATGCCGGCGGCGCGCTCGCGGCGAAAGGTCGGGTCGACGAGGCGGTGGTGGCGACTGTGCTACGCCACCCGTTCTTCGCCGCGCCGGTGCCGAAATCGCTCGACCGCGACGATTTCCGCCGCTTCCTCGCGCTGCTCGAGCACCACGCGGTCGAGGACGGCGCGGCGACGCTCGCCGCGATCACCGCCCGGTCGGTCGCCGCGGTGGTGCCGCACCTGCCGGCGCCGCCTGCGGGCTGGATTCTTGCCGGCGGCGGCGTGCGCAACGGCACGCTCGTGAGCATGCTGGAGGAGGCTTTGGCGCCCGCGCCGGTCGAGACCGCGAACGGGGTCGGCTGGTCGGCCGACTCGCTCGAGGCGCAGGCTTTTGCCTATCTCGCGGTGCGCAGCCTGGAGGGCTTGCCGCTCACCTTTCCGGGCACCACCGGCGCGCCCGCTCCACTCGCGGGCGGCGTGCTGTGCCACCCCCCGAGCGAGGCGGGGGCGAAGGCGCGCGCGAGCGCGTGATCACTTCGGCTTGGCGGGCGCCGGCTTCACACCCGACCCGGTGGTCGGCGGCGCCGGGCGAGGCCCGACGGGCGCCGCGTAGCCGCCCTGGGTCATAGAAGGTCTTGGCGGACGGACCTGATAGCCTTCGGTCAGCGGTCGCCGAGTGGCTTTCGGTGTCGGGCGGCGTGCCATCTCATCACCCCATGCGGCGGCCGCGCGGCTCCGGCTTCTCGGTGACGGTGGCGAGGCGCTTGTCGAGGTACGAGGTGATCGCCCCCATCAAGGGCTCGATCTTGGCGTCGAAGAAGTGGTTGGCGCCCGGCACCACCTTCTGCTCGATGACGATGCCCTTCTGGGTCTTCAGCTTCTCGACCAGCGTCTGGACGTCCTTGTAGGGCACCACCGCGTCGCGCTCGCCGTGCACGATCAGCCCGGACGACGGGCAGGGGGCGAGGAACGAGAAGTCGTAGAGGTTGGCCGGCGGGGCGACCGAGATGAAGCCCTCGATCTCCGGCCGCCGCATCAGGAGCTGCATGCCGATCCAGGCGCCGAACGAGAAGCCGGCGATCCAGCAGCTGCGCGCCTCCGGATTGATCGACTGCGCCCAGTCGAGCGCGGAGGCGGCGTCCGACAGCTCGCCCTGACCGTGGTCGAACGCGCCCTGGCTGCGGCCGACCCCGCGGAAATTGAACCGCAACACGGAAAAGTTGCGATGGACGAACGCATAGTACAGCTGGTAGACGATCTGATGATTCATCGTGCCGCCGAACTGCGGATGCGGATGCAGCACGATGGCGATCGGCGCGTTCTTCGTCCGCGACGGGTGGTACCGTCCCTCGATCCGGCCGGCGGATCCGTTGAAAATGACCTCAGGCATGACCCCGTCCTCGTGCTTGCGGCGGTGCCGAGGCACCGCTTCTCCGATGCGCGCCGCGGCACCCTTGACGCCGGCGGCGACACCCGCCTATCTGTCTACGACGCCTCGAATTTCCGGATTGGTCCTGGCCGTCGGGCGGCTGCACGGAGCCGGTCGGTCGGCGCGGCGCCATGGTCTAGCATGATCCCTGGTGCGAAAAGCAAGCTTTTCGTGACGGATGGCGCCGTTCACGGAGCGCGCGGCGCGTGTGACGGACGTTTCGACCGGGAAGATCGGCGCTGCGCCGACGGGACATCGCGACGATCATGGCCGAACGGGTCTTTCTCGACTGGAACGCTGGTGCTCCGCTCCACCCGGAGGCGTGTGCCGCGCTGATCGCCGCACTCGAGGTGGTGGGCAACCCGTCCTCGGTGCATGCCGAGGGGCGGGCCGCCCGCAATCTCGTGGAAACGGCCCGCGAGGAGGTCGCGGCGCTGGTCGGCGCCGCGCCGCGCAACGTCACCTTCACCTCCGGTGGCAGCGAGGCCAACACCCTCGCTCTGACCCCCCACTGGCAGATGGGGCGCGAAACGCGTCCGCTGGGTCGCCTGCTGGTCTCGGCGATCGAGCATCCTTCGGTGCTGGCGGGTGGCCGGTTTCCGACAAACGCGGTCGGCTTTCTGCCGGTGACGCCGCACGGCGTGGTGGAGCTCGCCGCGCTCGACGACCGCCTATCGGTGCTTCGGGCGGATTCGGGCGACACGCGGCCGTTGGTATCCATCATGCATGTCAACAACGAGACCGGGGTGGTGCAGCCGATCGCCGCCGCGGCCGAGCGGGTGCATGCGGCCGGCGGGCTTCTCCACGTCGACGCCGTTCAGAGCGCGGGAAGGATCGCCTGTGAAATCGATGTCCTCGGAGCCGACCTGATGACCCTGTCGGGCCACAAGATCGGCGCGCCGAAGGGGGTCGGTGCGCTGGTGCGGCGCGACGCCGGGCTCCATCTCGCCGACCCGCTGGTGAAGGGCGGCGGCCAGGAGCGGGGATTTCGCGCCGGCACCGAGGCGGTGGCGCTGATTTCCGCGTTCGGGGCGGCGGCCCGCGCCGCCCGGCGCGACCGCGAACGCAACGCGGCGGCGATGGTTGTCCTGCGCGACCGCCTCGAGGGCGCGCTGAAGGCCGGCTCGCCGGAGCTCGTGGTGATCGGGGCGGAGGCCGCGCGGGCACCCGGCACCAGCCTGGTCGCGCTGCCCGGCCTCAAGGCCGAGACCGCCGTCATCGCCCTCGATCTCGCGGGTTTCGCCGTGTCGTCGGGCTCGGCCTGCTCGTCCGGCAAGGTCGGCGCCTCGCACGTGCTGGCGGCGATGGGAACCCCGGCGGCGCTCGCCGCGTCCGCCGTCCGGGTCGGCCTCGGGCCGACCACAACGGAACACCACATCGATGCCTTCACGACCGCTTGGAACACGCTGGCCCGTGGACTATCTAGGGAGGGGCGCGGTATTGCCGCCTGAACCGATTTCAACCCCCGTAGGTGATCTTCCGCAGGACGAACACCATAGGCCAACATCCAACCCGCGGTCCTTGAAACCGCAGTGGAGGGAATGACATGCCGGCCGTGCAAGAGACCGTCGAGCAGGTCCGGAACATCGACGTCGACCAGTACAAGTACGGGTTCGAGACGCTTATCGAATCCGAGAAGGCCCCGAAGGGGCTGAACGAGGACGTCGTCCGGTTCATCTCGGCCAAGAAGGACGAGCCCGCCTGGATGCTCGAATGGCGGCTGGAGGCGTATCGCCGCTGGCTGACCATGACCGAGCCCACATGGGCGAGGGTCGACTACCCGAAGATCGACTACCAGGACATCTATTACTACGCCGCGCCGAAAAAATTCGTCGCGCCGAAGTCGCTCGACGACGTCGATCCGGAGATTCTGCGGACCTACGAGAAGCTCGGCATTCCCCTGCGCGAGCAGGAGATTCTCGCGGGTGTCGTGCGTGAGGAGGGCGACGAGGCGCCGGCCGGCGGCTCGCGGGTGGCGGTCGACGCGGTGTTCGATTCGGTCTCGGTCGCGACCACCTTCAAGGAGGAGCTGAAGAAGGCCGGCGTGATCTTCATGCCGATCTCCGAGGCGATCCGCGAGCACCCCGACCTGGTGAAGCAGTATCTCGGCTCGGTCGTGCCGGTGTCCGACAACTTCTTCGCGACGCTCAACTCGGCGGTCTTCTCCGACGGGTCGTTCGTCTACATCCCGCCGGGCGTGCGCTGCCCGATGGAGCTGTCGACCTATTTCCGCATCAACGAGCGCAACACCGGCCAGTTCGAGCGCACGCTGATCATCGCCGACAAGGGCTCCTATGTGAGCTATCTCGAAGGCTGCACGGCGCCGCAGCGCGACGAGAACCAGCTCCACGCCGCGGTGGTCGAGCTGATCGCGCTCGACGACGCCGAGATCAAGTATTCGACGGTGCAGAACTGGTACCCCGGCGATTCCGAGGGGCGGGGCGGCATCTTCAACTTCGTCACCAAGCGGGGCGACTGCCGCGGGCCGCGCTCGAAGATCTCCTGGACGCAGGTCGAGACCGGCTCGGCGATCACCTGGAAATATCCGAGCTGCATTTTGCGCGGCGACGATTCGCGGGGCGAGTTCTACTCCATCGCCATCTCCAACGGCCGCCAGCAGGTCGATTCCGGCACCAAGATGATCCATCTCGGCAAGAACACCGTGAGCCGGGTGATCTCCAAGGGCATCGCCGCCGGGCGCTCCGACAACACCTATCGGGGGCTCGTCTCGGCCCACCGCAAGGCGACCGGCGCGCGCAACTTCACCAACTGCGACTCGCTTCTGATCGGCGCCCACTGCGGCGCCCACACGGTGCCCTATATCGAGGCGAAGACCTCCACCGCGGTGTTCGAGCACGAGGCGACCACCTCGAAGATCTCCGAGGACATGCTGTTCTACTGCATGCAGCGGGGACTGTCCGAGGAGGAAGCCGTGGCGCTGGTCGTCAACGGCTTCGTCAAGGACGTGCTCCAGCATCTGCCGATGGAGTTCGCCGTCGAGGCCCAGAAGCTGATCTCGATCAGCCTCGAGGGGAGCGTCGGGTGAGCCTGCGGCCGAGCTTCGGACGATGACCATGGCGTTCGATACCCTCCGCTATGCCCAGCGGCTGCAGCAGGTGGGTGTCGCGCGCGAGCAGGCGGAGGCGCATGCCGAGCTCGCTCGCGACATGATCATCGCCGATCTCGCGACCAAGGCCGATCTCGCCGCCGCGGTGGAGGAGCTGGGGGCCGATATCGCTCGCCTCGGAGGCGGTCTGCGGAGCGAGATCTCGGGGGTCGATACCGGGCTCCGAACCGAGATCAGACGCGTCGAGACCGACCTGCATACGGAGCTCGAGCGGTTCGACACCAGTCTCCACACGGAGATCAGGCGGGTCGAGACCGACCTGCGCACGGAGCTGAAGCTGCTGGAGCAGCGGATGACCATCAAACTCGGCGCCATGCTGGCCGCCGGTGTCGCGTTGGTGATCGCGGCACAGAAGCTGTTGTGATGTGAGAGGCGGCGCGAGCCGCACGATTGTCGATTGCGTCGTGTCCGACCCCTGCTCTGGCGTGCGAGAACGCTGCGGACCGGCGCGACAACCAGGGAAAAGACGAATGTCGCTGCTCGAAATCAAGAATTTGCAGGCCTCGGTCGAGGACGGCCGGCAGATCCTCAACGGGGTGGATCTGGTGGTCAATCCCGGTGAGGTGCACGCCATCATGGGGCCGAACGGCTCCGGAAAATCGACGCTCGCGCACGTGCTGTCCGGCAAGGACGGCTACGAGGTGCTGGGCGGCGAGGTCTTGCTCGATGGCGTCGATCTGCTCGGCCTGGAGCCGGACGAGCGCGCCGCCGCCGGCCTCTTCCTCGCCTTCCAGTACCCGATGGAGATCCCCGGCGTCGCCACCATGACCTTCCTGCGCACCGCGATGAACGCGCAGCGCAAGAAGCGCGGCGAGCCGGAGCTGTCGACGCCCGAGTTCATGAAGCGGGTGCGCGAGCAGGCGGCAAAGCTGTCGATCGATCCGGAGATGCTGAAGCGCCCGGTCAATGTCGGGTTCTCCGGCGGCGAGAAGAAGCGCAACGAGGTGTTGCAGATGTCGCTTCTCGAGCCGAAGCTCGCGATCCTCGACGAGACCGACTCCGGCCTCGACATCGACGCGCTGAAGATCGCCGCCGAGGGCGTCAACCGGCTGCGCTCGCCCGACCGTGGCTTCATCGTCATCACCCACTATCAGCGGCTGCTCGAGCACATCGTGCCGGACATCGTGCACGTGTTCTCGAAGGGCCGGATCGTGCGCACCGGCGGCAAGGAGCTGGCGCTCGAGCTCGAGGCCAAGGGTTACGCCGACTACGAGGAGGCGGCCTGATCGCCGCGACGCGATGACGGACGATGTGGACAATCTCGTGCTTCGGCATCTGCAGGCGATCCGCGGTCAGCTCGACACGCTGTCGGACCGCGTGATGGAGCTGACGCAGCGGGTCGGAGGGATGGAGCAGCAGGTGTCGAACCTGAGCGTCCAGTTCGCGAACCTGTCCGTCCGCGTCGACCGTATCGATGCACGGCTGGATCGGGTCGAGCGCCGTCTCGGCCTGATCGAAGCCTGATCGCCGTTTCTTTGGTTGGATGAGATCATGAAAGCTGCAACCCCCGTGAAGAGCGAGGCCGAGAAGGCCCTCGCGACGACCTGGGCGAAGACCAAGGACGCGCTGCCGGGCAAGGGCTCGGTGGCGGCACGCCGCGAGGCGGCGTTCGAGGCGTTCGCCGCCGCCGGCCTGCCGAACCGGCGGGTCGAGGAGTGGAAATACACCGACCTGCGCAACCTGATGCGCGAGGCCAAGCCGCTCGCCCCGCCGGTCGGCCCGGCGGGTCTGGTGCGGGCGCAGGGCGCGGGCCGCGTCTTTGCCGCGGTCGGCGTGCGCCGGCTGGTGCTGATCGACGGGCAGTTCATCTCCGAGCTGTCCGACCTCGCCGACCTCGAGCCGGGCCTTTCGATCGGCTCGCTCGCCGAGGCGCTCGCCGCCAACGACACCGACGTGGTCGCCCGGCTCGGCGCCAAGAGCCCGGCCGACAAGGACGTCGCCTTCGCGCTCAACACCGCCTTCATGGGCGATGGGCTGGTGATCGCGGTCGCGCCCGGCATGCAGATCGCCCGGCCGATCCATCTGGTCCACTGCTACACCGGCGAGGAGGCGGCGGCGGTGTTCACCCGCTCGCTGGTGACGCTCGGCGGCGGGGCCGGGCTGACGCTGCTCGAGAGTCACGAGGGGCCGGACGGCATCGATTATCAGGTCGACAATGCGCTCGACATCGTGGTCGGCGACGGCGCACGCCTCGAGCGCGTCAAGGTCGGCGCCGAGGGCGACGCGGCGCTGCACGTCTCGACCACCGTCGTGGTGCTCGGCCGCGAGGTCGAGTTTCGCGACCTCCTGTTCACGACGGGCGGCGCGGTGTCGCGCAACCAGGTGTTCGTGCGCTGCGACGGGCCGGGCACGACGCTGACGCTCGACGGCGCGAGCCTGCTGAAAGGGCGCCAGCACTCCGACGCGACGCTGGTGGTCGATCACGCGATCGGCGGCTGCAAGAGCCGCGAGACCTTCAAGGCGGTGCTCGACGGCGAGAGCCGCAGCGTCTTCCAGGGCAAGACGGTGGTGCGACCGGATGCCCAGAAGACCGACGGCAAGATGGCCTCGCACGCGCTCCTGTTGTCGAACGACGCCGAGGCCGATCACAAGCCGGAGCTGGAGATCTTTGCCGACGACGTCGTGTGCGGCCACGGCGCGACCGCCGGTGCGCTCGACGAGGATCTGAAATTCTATCTGATGGCGCGCGGCATTCCCGAGCGGGAGGCCGAGACGCTGCTCATCCAGTCGTTCGTCGGCGAGGTGATCGATCAGGTCGCCGACGAGAGCGTGCGTGACGCGCTGACGGAAGCCACCACCGCGTGGCTCGACGCGAGAGAGCAGGTCGAGCTTCGATGACGATCGATCGACCCGAAACTCCGCTCGTCCCCGCGAAGGCGGGGACCCGGCGCGACAGGAACGATCTGGGTTCCCGCTCGAGCGGGAACGAGCGGAGCATGGGGCACCTTCAGCGCAATACGCTGCGAGCGCCGAAAGCGCCGCGTGCGGGACAGCAGAGATGACACATCCGGCAGTGAAGAACGGCTCCTACGACGTCGCCCGCATCCGCGAGGATTTCCCCGCGCTGGCGATGAAGATTTACGGCAAGCCGCTCGTCTATCTCGACAACGCCGCCTCGGCTCAAAAGCCGCAGGCGGTGCTCGACCGCATGACGACCGCCTACACCAGCGAGTACGCCAACGTCCATCGCGGCCTGCATTACCTCGCCAATGCCGCGACCGAGGCCTATGAGGGCGCTCGTGACAAGGTGCGGGCGTTCGTCAATGCGCGCCGGGCGGAGGAGATCGTCTTCACCCGCAACGCCACCGAGGCGATCAATCTGGTCGCCCAAACCTTCGGCCGCGAGCGGATCGGCGCGGGCGACGAGATCGTGCTCTCGATCATGGAGCACCACTCCAACATCGTGCCCTGGCATTTTCTGCGCGAGCGGCACGGTGCCGTGATCAAGTGGGCGCCGGTCGACGAGGACGGCAACTTTCTGCTCGAGGAGTTCGAGAAGCTGCTCGGTCCGCGCACCAAAATGGTCGCGGTGACGCAGATGTCGAACGGCCTCGGCACGGTGGTGCCGGTCGACGAGGTGGTGCGCATCGCCCATGCGCACGGCGTGCCGGTGCTGATCGACGGAGCGCAGGGCGCGGTGCATCTCGACGTCGACGTGCAGGCGCTCGACTGCGATTTCTACGTCCTCACCGGGCACAAGGTGTATGGGCCGAGCGGGATCGGTGCTCTGTATGCCAAGCACGAGCATCTCGAGGCGATGCCGCCGTTCAACGGCGGCGGCGAGATGATCCGCGAGGTGAGCGAGGACCGCATCACCTATGGCGATCCGCCGCACAAGTTCGAGGCCGGCACGCCGGCGATCGTTCAGGCGATCGGCTTCGGCGCGGCGATCGACTACGTCCAGTCGATCGGCAAGGCGCGCATCCGCGAGCACGAGCGAACCCTTCTAAAGTACGCCGAGCAGCGATTGCGCGAGATCAATTCGGTGCGTATCTTCGGGAATGCGAAGGACAAGGGTGCGATCCTGTCGTTCGAGCTGCAGGGTGCCCACCCGCACGACGTGGCGACCATCATCGACCGGTCCGGTATCGCGGTGCGCGCCGGCACCCATTGCGTGATGCCGCTGCTCGCCCGGTTCGGCGTCACGGCCACGTGCCGCGCCTCGTTCGGTCTCTACAACACCCGCGAGGAGGTGGACCGGCTGGCCGAGGCTTTGATCAAGGCGCAGGATTTGTTCGCATGAGCGACGACGTCAGCAGCAAGGCGGTCGAGGACGACACCGACACCGCCTTCGGCCCGAACCCCGCCGAGACGGCCCGGCCGCATCGTGCCCCGGCGCTGCCGCCGGAGGAGGTGCAGCGGCTGACCGACGAGATCGTCGCCGCGCTGAAGACCGTGTACGACCCGGAGATTCCGGCCGACATCTACGAGCTCGGGCTGATCTACAAGGTCGAGATTCACGACGACCGGGCGGTCGACGTGGAGATGACGCTGACCACGCCGAACTGTCCGTCCGCCCAGGAGTTGCCGACGATGGTGGAGAACGCCGTCGCCAGTGTGGCCGGGGTCGGCCCGGTGACGGTCGACGTGATCTGGGATCCGCCGTGGGACCCGAGCCGGATGTCCGACGAGGCGCGCGTCGTCCTGAACATGTGGTGACGTCGCTCGGCGCTTTTCTGCGACGACGCGGGAGCAGGGCGCCGGGGCAGGGCGGCGGCAGGTGCGCGGGTGCGGGCGACACGGGCGGCAGGTGAGGCGATGAACGTGCAGGAGGACGTGTGATGGCGAGCGTGAGGCCGAAGCCGCAGGTGATCCGGCTGACGGACGCGGCGGCGGCCCGGATCAAGGAGATCATCGCCAAGACCGACAAGCCGATCGCGGGCTTGCGGATCGGCGTCGAGAAGGGCGGCTGCGCCGGCATGTCCTACACGATGGACTACGCCGACACCGTCGCGCCGGGCGACGAGGTGGTCGACGACAAGGGCGTGCGCATCCTGATCGACCCCAAGGCGGTGCTGTTCCTGCTCGGCACCGAGATGGATTTCAAGACCGAGAAGATGTCGTCGGGCTTCGTGTTCTCGAACCCGAACCAGATTTCCGCCTGCGGCTGCGGCGAGTCGGTCGAGATCAGGCCCGCCGAGGCGGCGGACGCCCGCGCCGTATGATCCGCCGGCCGAGGTCTGGACCGACAGACCACCCGGAAAAGGTCGACCCGGAAAGACTGCCCGAAAGAAAAACGTCGCGGCGGGCGCGAGCCCGTCAGGCGATCTGCATCTCGACCACCGGCGAGATTTCCGGGTCGGTCTCGCACACCACCTGATTGCGGCCGTTGTGCTTGGCGGCGTAGAGGCAGGCGTCGGCGCGCTCGATCAGGCTCTGAACCGTGTCGTCGGGGTGCAGCGTCGCGACGCCGCACGAGATGGTCAGCCGGCCGAGCAACTCTCTGGTCGAGCGCTTCATCAGCTCCTTGCTCATCACCGCGCGGCGGATGTGGTCGGCCACCGTGAGGGCGGCGCGCAGCGTGGTGTCCGGCAGCAGGACCGCGAACTCCTCGCCGCCGTAGCGCGCCGCGAGATCCTGCCCCTTGACGTTCTGCTTCACCGACAGCGCGACCAGCCGCAGCACCTGGTCGCCGGTGAGGTGGCCGTAGGTGTCGTTGAACCGCTTGAAATGGTCGATGTCGGTGAGGATCAGCGACAGCGCCTCGTCGCGCAGATGCGCCTGCTCGACCAGCCGGGCGAAGGCGTCGTCGAAGCATTTGCGGTTGGCGAGCGTGGTCAGCGGATCGGTCAAGCTCTCGCTGCGCACCTCGTCGAGGCTCTGTTGCAGCTTGGCGATCTCGGCCTTGGAATCGCCGAGCCGCAGCTCGAGGGCGCGGTTGGAATCCTCCATCTCCTTCACCGTCTGGATCAGCCCGGTGAGGATCGCCTTGATCTCGGTGCCGTTCTCGGCGTGCCCGAGCTGGTCGGACATGTCGGCCAGGCTCTCCTTGTGGCGCGAGGTCGAGCCGACGGCGGCGTCGATCACCGCCATGATCTGATCGATCTTGCTGATGACCTTGCTGCCGATCGAGCCGAGCTGATCGCCCAGCCGGGCCGGGGCGAAGAACTCGGCATGGATGCGGTCGACCTCGGCATTGGACAGGGAGCCGAAGCGCGCCAGGCGGTCGTTGATCACCGCGTTGAGCGACGCGTTGTAACCGGTGGCATAATGGTACCAGATCTCGTAATTGCGCGGTGTCGCCGGCTGACGCAGCGCCTCGAGCTGGTTGATGGCGACCTTGGCGAATGCGGCGGTGCGATCGTAGTCGTCGGGTATGCTGGTCATCGGCTCCGCTCCGGCCGTCAGGGCCGACGACCGCCAAACTCGTTCGGCGCATCACGGTCGTCAGCCAAACCGTAAACCCGGCGGTTAAATTTGCCGTAAACACTCGGGGGAAGAACTATGCAGAAAGGGCGAGGATTCGGACTAATCCACGGATGATCCGCGCCGTGATACCGCACAAAACATGTGCAGAAGCATCATGCTACCGGCTTCGGTGCAGCGGTCTAGCCATACGAAAATCCGCCGGCGGGCAGGTCCCGGGCCGGCGGACGGACGGTGCGCGCCGTGAGGCCGGCGCGCCGAGCGAGAGGGAGGTTCAGGCCTTGGCCTTGACGCGGATCGGCCGCAGCAGGAACGCCGGCAGGTAGGACTCGATGTCGTCCGAGGGATCGCGGGCGGCCTGACGGCGGCGGGCGGACTCGAGCGGGGTCACGTTGGTTCCGGACTTGCCGCCCCCGGCGCTCGCCGCCTTGGGCGATGCGGCAACCGTCTCCCGGCCCGACCTGCCTTCGCCCGACTTGCCTTCGCTGGACCTGCCTTCGCCGGATCTGGCTTCGTTCGGCTTGCCTTCGCCGGACGACCGCGCGCGGCGGCCGCCGCGGCTCGGCATCCGGGCGCCCATGCGCACCGGCTCCTGCGGGCCGAACGGCTCGTCGACCACCGGCGGCGTGCCCTGCCACTCGATCGTGCGGCCGATCAGCTTCTCGATCGCACCGATCGCCTTCTGGTCGGACGGCGAGACGATCGAGATCGCGGTGCCGGTGCGGCCGGCGCGGCCGGTGCGGCCGATGCGATGCACGTAGTCGTCGGGGTGGTGGGGGACGTCGAAATTGAAGACGTGGCTGACGTCGGGGATGTCGAGGCCGCGGGCGGCGACGTCGGAGGCCACCAGGATCGCCACCTCGCCCTTGCGGAACTGGTCGAGTGCGGCCATCCGCGAGGACTGGTCCATGTCGCCGTGCAGGGCGACCGCCGAGAACTTGTGCCGCAGCAGCGAGCGATAGAGCGTCGCGACGTCGCGCTTGCGGTTGCAGAAGACGATGGCGTTCTTCAAGCCCTCCGCCGAGCGGATCAGCTTGCGCAGCACCTCGCGCTTGTCGTGCGCCTCGCGGCCGCACTTGACCAAACTCTGGGTGATCGCGTCGACCGTGGTGGCGGGGCGGGCGACCTCGACCTTCACCGGGTTGTGCAGGAACTGCTCGGTGATGCGCCGGATCTCGGCCGGCATGGTGGCGGTGAAGAACAGCGTCTGGCGGGTGAACGGCACCAGCTTGCAGATGCGCTCGATGTCCGGGATGAAGCCCATGTCGAGCATGCGGTCGGCTTCGTCGATCACCAGAAGCTCGACGCCGGTGAGCAGCAGCCCGCCGCGCTCGGTGTGGTCGAGCAGCCGGCCGGGGGTGGCGATCAGGACGTCGACCCCGCGGGTCAGCTTCATGTCCTGGTTGCCGAACGAGACGCCGCCGATCAGCAGCGCGACGTTGAGCTTGTGATTGACGCCGAGCTGCTGGAAGCTCTCCTCCACCTGCGCGGCCAGCTCGCGCGTCGGCTCCAGGATGAGCGTGCGCGGCATGCGGGCGCGGGCGCGGCCCTGCTCGAGGCGGGTGAGCATCGGCAGCACGAAGGCCGCCGTCTTTCCGGTTCCGGTCTGGGCGATGCCGAGAACGTCTCGCCGGGCGAGCACGTGCGGGATGGCCTGTTCCTGGATCGGCGTAGGCGATGTATAGCCGGCGGACTTTACCGCCGCGAGAACTTTTTCGGACAAGCCGAGCTGGTCAAACGACATGGATCCTCGAAGATAAACGCCCCGAACTCCCGGCCGTGTAATCCGATGTCGGACGCCGTGACGGCGATTGTGCGGGATGGGCGGTCGAACATACGGCGAACCGTCTGGCGCCAACATAATGGGATGCCGTGCAAAGTCAATGCTCTCACCCGTGATAAGTTAAGTAAATATCGCGGATTTCCGTCATTTCTTCGTCACGGCGGCGCGAGCATTCGGAACTTCTCGACAGAATGTGCCGGCGGCAGGCCCGCCGGAGGGCCGGTTGGCGGGTCTCGCCGTGCTCGTCCGGCGGTTGTCGGCACGCCCGGCGCGGGCGGGCAGGGCCGCGCCGACCCGCGCAATGCGTGTCCAAACGGTCTCTGAGAACGGGTCGAATTGTTTCCACTTCGTGCATGCCCGAGTGACGGTTTCCGGCTAGGATCTCCGCAGTAGGAGTATCCGTCCATGCGTGCTCGGCCCCCCGCCGTCTCCGCGTCCGTCGTCCTCGCCGTCTCGCTCGGCCTCGTCGCCGCCGCTCCGCCGGCCGTCGCCGCCTCGTTCTCGGAGGCGCTGACCCGCCAGCTCAGCGCGCCGCGCAACGATCCGACGACCGATCTGCAGAAGGGCGCCGTGATCGACGAGGAGGGTGTTCAGCGCCTCCTGCCGGAGGGCGCCGACCGGCGCTCGGTGCTGAAGATGCGGGCGACGATCTACGAGCGCGTCGGCGACGTCGAGCGCGCCGAGGCCGATCTCACCGCGGCGCTGGCGATCACCCCGGTCGAGCCGAGCCTCTATGCCGATCGCGGCTATTTCTACCTGCGCCACCAGCGCTATGCCGATGCGGTGGCGGATTTCGTCGCCGGCGCCCGGCTGGCGCCGCGCGAGGCGGTGTTTCCGTATGCCGTCGGGCGGGTGCAGGCGCGGATGGGCGACCACGAGCGGGCGGTCGCGAGCTATGGCGAGGCGCTGCGGCTCGATTCCGAGGACGGCCGTGTCTTGATCGCGCGGGCCGAGGCCTATGTCCATCTCGGCCACTATGCCGAGGCGCGCGACGACTACACGCGGGCGCTGCGCACGCCGCTCGACCGGCCCGGCGATCGCTATTTCGCTTTTGTCGGTCGCGGCTATACCGGCCTCGTGCTGCACGACTACGATGCGGCGGTGAAGGACTTCGACCAGGCGCTGGCGCTCGAGCCGAACGCCTTCAACGCGCTCGCCTGGCGTGGCTTCGCCAACGAGAAGCGCGGCCGCACCGATCTCGCGATCGCCGATCTCGAGCGGGTGGTCGCGGCCGATCCGAGCGACGCCGAGGTTCGCTCCAGCCTGCGCCGCCTGCGCTCGAAGTGACCGGCGCCGAGGCCCCGGCGGCGCCGTGCCGCCGGCCTCGCCTGCGCGTCACAGCTCCAGGATCTTGCGAAAATAGGCGATGGTCGGCTTCAGGCCGTCCTCGAGCGAGACGGTCGGTGCCCAGCCGAGCTTTTCGCCGGCGAGCGAAATGTTCGGGCAGCGCTGCTTGGGGTCGTCGGCGGGCAGGGGGCCGTAGACGATCTTCGAGCGGCTGCCGGTCAGCCGGATCACCAATTCCGCCAGC